>NZ_JACVWA010000016.1:0-108721 GCF_020658275.1 Clostridioides sp. ES-S-0190-01
AGCCAGGATCAAACTCTCAAATAAAAGTTTATCAGGCTCAGATACTATTGTTATCTAAATATCTGGCTTTATGGTTTGTTTCTTGTTTTATAAATTAACCTACTGTTTAATTTTCAAAGTTCATTTTGTTCTCTTTCGAGTACAGTAATAATAATATCACCTTTCAAATAACAAGTCAATACATTTTTTTATGTTTTTTTACATTTTTTCTATTCTTTTGTATAAAACAAATTTATCTTGTTACACTTTCATGTAGAATTAATCCTTATTTTGTTTCCACTTTATTATCTATTAATTGTAAGTTATAGCTTCTAATAACCTCTATTAGTAGTTCTGCATATATACGATTCCCACTTTTATCTTCAGCTGTACTATATCCAGCATCTTCTAATGCTTGTGCCTGACTAATATAGTCTTTTGCTTCAAACAATCCATTTTTTCTATACCTTTTATTATTTACTAAAAATAAACCATGGTCTTTTACAGAGTCCTCTAATGAACCATATGACCTAAAACTTGCTACAATTTTTTCATTATAATGTTCAGAAGTTGAAATTGCTACACTTTTTCCCTTCCACGCTTTATCTGCCTTTATACCAAATAAATTATTACTTTGCTTTGTAAGTTTAGAATTGCCCCACCCAGATTCTAATATTGCTTGTCCAATTGTTATAGATGGTAATATACCATAATCGATATACTCTCTTATAGCTGAGTCTTCTAATTTCTTTATAAACTTAATTTTTTCATCACTATCTTTTAGTTCCTTATTTCCAAGATATGTGTATTCTAAATCCTTCATGTATTTTTTTGCTCTACTTTTTTGAGAAGCGTCAAATTTCAATTCATTCAATACTTTCTTAAACTTTTTTACCTTGTATACTTTTTCTCCTTTATCATTTTTGTCTTCTACTATAAATTTTTCACCAACATTTAATGTATCTTTCTTTTTTATATTACTTAAATCTTCATCATAAATTACCATATCTATAGCAAGTAACTCCTTCCAGCTTAATTGAACTTTTCCGCCCCCTGCTTCATCAGCTACATCCATATAGTATTCAATTTTAGTAGTTTTTATATCTCTTACCTTATATAAGTCTTCAAAATATTTTGTTATATTAAAAACAGCTATTATACTTGCTATTATAAACACAGTAATAAATACCTTCTTAAATACAAGCTTTAACCTTCTTACAGCTTTATTTTTGCCTAAATTTTTTATACATTTTCTAGCCATATTATTCCCCCTTGCTAATTGTATTCCTTATCTTATCATAATTTTTATATTAAGTCGTTATATTTTAATTCTGTCTTATATAAAATTTAAATTAAGCTAACAAAAGCTAATTTAAGTATCTTCAATTAAATTTTTTTACTATTATATCCACTATATACTTGCTTGCATTTCCATCCCCATATGGATTTGAAGCTTTACTCATTTGAATATAATTATTTCTATTTGTTAATAATTGTTTTACAGAATTATATATATTTTCTTCATTTGTACCTATTAATTTAAGTGTTTTTGCTTCAATACCTTCTATTCTTTCTGTCTTTTTTCTTAACACAAGTACTGGTTTCCCTAGCGATGGAGCCTCTTCTTGTATTCCACCACTATCAGTCATTATCATATATGATTTGTTTAAAAAATTGTGAAAATCAACTACCTCCAAAGGCTCTATAATGTGAATTTTTTTAGTGTTTTTCCCAAATACTTCACTGGCTATACTACGTATTTCAGGATTTAAATGTATAGGATATACTACCTGTACATCTTCAAATTCATCTACTATTCGCTTTACAGCTCTAAATATATTTCTCATAGGTTCTCCTAAGTTTTCCCTCCTATGAGAAGTCAATAAAATCATTCTGTCATCACCAAGCTTATCCATTATAGGGTGAGTATAATTTTCTCTTATTGTCATCTTTAATGCATCAATTGCAGTATTGCCTGTTACAAATATATTGTCTTCAGACTTTCCTTCTGAAATTAGGTTTTGTTTTGCCAAATTAGTAGGAGCAAAGTGTATATCAGCAATAATTCCTGTAAGTTGTCTATTTAGTTCTTCTGGAAATGGAGAATATTTATCATAAGTTCTAAGTCCTGCTTCTATATGACCTACTAGAACTTTACTATAAAATGCAGTTAAACTAGTAGCTAGAGTTGTCGTTGTATCTCCATGTACTAAGATTACGTCTGGCTTTTCTTTATCTATAATCATGGGAAGTTCATTTAAAACTTTACATGTTATATCATTTAAACTTTGCCCTTTTTTCATTATGTCTAAATCATAGTCTACATTTATATTGAAAGTTTCTATAACCTGGTCAAGCATTTCTCTATGTTGTGCTGTCACACACACAATACTTTTTATATGCTCTCTTTTTTCAAGTTCCTTAATTAAAGGAGCTACTTTGATAGCTTCAGGTCTAGTTCCAAATACAGTCATAACCTTGATGTCATCCATTTATATCTCTCCTAATCAACTATTTATATACTATAATTGTCTATTTATATAACAAATTTATTTATACCAAGATTTAATAATCTTTATACTCTCTTTTGATGGATAAAAGTTTTTTTCTTCATCAATTTTACCTACACAAAACACAGAAAAACCATTTATCCAATCCTCTTTTTCAAAAACTCTCCTATATGCTTCAAAGCATCTCGCTTGTTCTTCATCATTTATAATTTCTGAAGGAACATGATTCCATGGTTGAGAACTTGCATTTTCTCTATTTGAAAAGCCTAATTCTCCAAAAAATATCGGTTTACGATGAACCTTATAAAGATTATATAGTTCTTCTTTTATATTTTGTCCTCTATTATTCACAGTAGATGAATGTAAAGCAGAAACCAATTCATCAACTGTATTGACAGATTTATCACTTAACTCAAAATACGCTGCTATGGATATAAAGTCTAACTTATCAAAAAAATTATTATTTAGTTTTTGTTCATAAGATAATTTACTATTTAAATCACCTTTTCTTGTATACCACCAATTAGTTCTATATGTTACAAGACCATCAAATTTTGATTGTACAAAATCTATTATTTCACCCCAATTTTGTTGATATTCTTCTAGGTATACAAAATTAGAGCCTACATTTAAAACCTTTACATCCAATGGATTTGCTACATCTTCTATAAGTTCATTTAATACAGTATTTTGCCAGTTATAAAAAAATCTTTTTTTATTCATAGGATTCCAATCTGTCTCATACAACTCTCCATTTTTTATCCATGGATATGCTTCCAATATTGTGGAAATACCCTGCTTGTTTAATTTTTTTATTAGTTTGATTGCCTTTTTTTTGCTATTAGTATCTATTGACATGATATCAGAATTAATATCATCTACAGTTATAACTATAGGTACATTTATTGTATTCAATCCTAGCTTATCTATATCCTTCATAACTTGATTTATTTCATAATCTATAGATAAATTGGCTGATTTAATCTTGCCCTCATACTGGCTATCTACTAAACTTCTATTTTTTAATTCAATATTTACAAAATAAATTATAAATACAAAAGTTAAAATAATTCCTAAGATTAAAATATTTTTCTTAAATTTAAATTTGTTTATATTTTTATTCAAATCATATACCTCATTTTAAAATAATAAGTTTACTGTATTATCTTCTTTTATATTTCTTGATAAATAATATTGATAGAATTATAGCTACAGTTATAACAATAAAAGAAACAACAAAAAAAACTTTAGCTGTTTTACTTATATTCAATTCTCTACTTGAATCTTTTATTTCTTTATTTATTTTTGTATTGTAATTTAAATCTTTTACTTCTCCATATTCATCAATTGTTAGTGTATCTCCTTTTAAATCATTGCCTTGACTTTTATTTAATAAATAATCCATTCCTAAATATAAATTTTTTTCATCTATTGAGCTGATTACCATAATATTTCTTTGATTATTGTAAGGTGATTTTATCAATTGTATTGATGAAATGTTTTTACCATAATCGTCAATAAAGCTTATCTTATCATTTGATAAAAAGTTAGAATAGTTTTTATTGAACTTTACATTTAAGTTGCTATTTATCATCTTTATAACAGAGTTGTTAAGTGGTACTCCAAAAACTATAATATTCGTATCTTTATATTTATTGATAAACTCTTTTCCTCTAATTACATTTATGTTTCCTTCATGTGAACTAATATTTGCACCTAAATTAACACCTAGTCTGGACATCCATGTCATTGCTTGAGACCCAGAATAATCTGGCATTATTACAGTTAAATCATTAAACTTATCATTCTTAACAAATGGATATGGATAACTTTCAAAATTCAGTGACTGATTTTCTTTTGTCGATAATTCCAAGTAAGAACTATTTGACACGTATGCCCAAGGATTATTACTTTCTCTTGTAACACAATTTAAATTTTTTATATTTAAATTAAACACCAACTTAACTTGATAGTAGTTTTTATTATCTATATCTTTAGGTATTTTTAATTCTAGCTTGTCATTGTCTGAATATGCTCTATCTAATTTTTTACTTCCTACAACAACATCATTTATATATACTGTAACTAATGACTTGTCAAAATCCAAATTATCAGAATATCTTAAATTTAAAACAATCTTTGAACCATTATTTAACTTTCTACCTTTTGGTATTCTAACATCAAATAAAGCTTGTTGACTAAATGCACCTTCCAATAAAATATCTGCATATCCTAATTCTTCTAAAGTCATATGTCCTAAATTTAATTCTTGTTCACCATCAATCTTTATATTAGTATCTTTATTTACAAGTATTGATGATGATAGAATTTGATTAGAAAGTCTATTGTCTATCAATACTTTAGATGCTTTTATTAAATCTTCTTCATTACTACCTATTACCACCAGCATCTTCTTATTATTGTTATACGGAGAATTTATCTGCTTAATTATACAATTTGAAGATAATAAAGTTTGTTCCTTTGCACTTAGAATATTCAAAATTTCTTCTGCTGTATTTTCAGGTTTACCAATGTATATAATGTTATCATCTGACCAGTTCTTCATTTCTGAATATAATTTAACGTCAAACTGTAACTTATCGTTCTGTGTTATTTTTCCAAATTCTGATGCTAAATTAAACACAGCTGTAGATTCACCTCTACTCATATTATCTGGAACTACTAAAGTTGTATCTAATTTAAAATTTTCTTCAATTTCTATATATGGATATGGATACTCATTTATTGAATTGCCCAATTTTTTCTGCTTATATCTAATTGATGTATAAGATTCCTTATGAATAACCATCCAGTTCCCAGTGTTAGAATCATCCTGACATATTTTGTCAGATATTGTTTTATATGCTTTTACTTTTATTTCATTATATCCTTGTATTATATAATCTTTAGGTATTGATACTTTTAATGTATCTTTATAATCTTTTTTGGCATTTAGTTTAATCGATTTTATTGGTACATTATTTATTAAGATAGTTAAACTTGAAACATCTCCATTTAATATTTGACTCTTACTAAAATTAAGATTAAATAATACTTCCTCAACATCCCAATTTTTGTTTACTTCAAAAAAAGTACTATTGCTACCTATAACTCCATCAATAGTTACATCTCTTTCAAACTTATAATTTTTGACTTTGGTTTCATCAGCTTTTACTTCATCTACAAATGCGATATTTGAAAAAAACAATACTAAAGATACAATTAATACAACAAATTTTTTCATGTTAATACCTCCTGTACATGAATTAAAATCTTTCCGTTTTATACCATTTAACTTCTCTTTTGAAAATTATATCTTTTAAATACTCTACCATTCCTTTTATAGCAACAAATAGCCATAGTTGAGAATATGTAAAATACATAAGTGCTACTATAAATATATTCTCAATTGTAGCCTCACCTTTTTCTATAGTTAAGCTTATACTCACTTCTATGATAAATAAAATGTATGATAGTATCCATATTATAATAAAGTTGATTGGAATAGAAATCTCTATTAATTTAAATACACTTAAAACAAATAAAATATCTGAGATAATAACAGATGTTAAAAATAGAAAATATACAGAAAAAAAGTAGGCTATATCAAATACAATTTTATTTTTACCTTGTTTAAATATATTTTTTATATATTTCATTAAAACGTATATATTCCCTTTTGCCCATCTGGTCCTTTGCTTTATCCAAACTTTAATAGTTTCTGGTTCTTGTTCCCATGTTATCGACTGTGGCACAAGCTTTATTTTATATCCTAACTTATATATTCTAAAGCTAATTTCTGTATCTTCTGCAATTGCTTTGCTATCCCATCCCCCAATTTCTTCTATAATACTTTTTCTCAATATAAAGTTAGTTCCTGGTATTGTACATAAATTAAATAATTGCCATCTACCAGCTTGAGACATCCATTGAAAGCTTAAGGTTTCAATATTTATAAATTTCGTCAATAGATTTTTACTTTTATTTCTAGTTCTAAACTTTCCAATAACAGCACCTAATTCATCATCTAGAACTATTGTTTGTATTAAATACCTAAGTGCATCTCTATCTGGGGTATTATCTGCATCATATACTGCTATAAACTCTCCTTTTGAAATTTTATATCCAATATTTAATGCATTTGATTTTCCCTTACCTCCAGTCATGCTATCTGTATTTATAATAGTAAAATTATAGTTTTTATATTTACTCTTTATGCTTTCTAAAATTTTTCTACTATTATCAGAAGAGTTGTCATTTATCACAATAAGTTCCATTTTATCTTTAGGATAATTAAGTAGTAATAAAGATTCCACAGTCCTACCTATCACCTTTGCTTCATTATGAGCAGGAACAAGTATTGATACCACTGGATATCTATCAATTTTTTTTATTTTTTTATCAAAGTTCTTAAAATAAAATAGATATCCCCCCATAGCTAAAACTATATTTATAAGTAGTAAAGACCATATACTAAATAAACTAAATATAAATAGATACTCTGATACATTTAATCCTCTCATAAAATTCACCTAAAATCTTTTTAAATATTAGCACTTCATCTAAACTTTTTTATTTTAAAAATTTCTTTTTATCTATTTTTTTAAAATATATAAATATAATTACAAAAACTAAAACACTTATAGATACTATTGATATTAAAATTTTGCTGATTTTAGATATAGATTTAAACCTAGTTTCATCTTCTTTATTTTTTTCTAAATTTCTATCATAGTTGACTTTAATTTCATTACCATTATTTCTTATTTGTATCTCATCAACCTTTACCCAATTATCAAAATCTCTTAAATCTAAAAACTCTATATTTTGTTTTTCTAGGTATTCTATTGTATCTTTCAAATATTTTATATCTAAATACGAATGAAAGAAAAAACCACCACTAAAACCTCTGACAATAGATAGTGTATCTAAATTTTCTTTTATGTTTTGAAAAGTAAGTTTATCTTCTGGGTCTATATATCCCAAATTTTCAGGAATGAATATGTTAAATTCTTCTGTATCTCTAATTACATATGGATACGTATTTGTGCTAAATTTTTTATCATTATTTTGATGTTGCCCTACATAAGTAGAAAAATATTTTTTTAATTCTTTATATCCTTCAGATTCTATTGCATAATGAGGAGCTTCAAATGCAAGAGGATAAATTCCATTTTCTATACATATTCTAAGCCCTTTTAAAACCCTATCTTTCACAAAAATTGTCATATTTTCTTTTAATGGCTCATCTTTTTCCCCATCCCAAAATTCATATCCTTCTCCAGAAACTTCTTCATTTTTATATTTATGTGTGTATCCATGTAATATCACTGTACCACCCTTATCTTGCATATATTTTACTGCTTTAACAATCTCAGGGCTTTCTGATAAAGTCGTTATCTTATGATTTTTAGGATTTACATAAGCTGGTATCAAAGCAATTGTAAATGGTATATTCTTATTGCTTAAATAATCAGCTATTTTTATTAATTCTTTTGGTTCTCTAAATGCATGTACATCTTCTATTCTTACGAATATACGACCTTTATTGAAAGTTTTAACATTAAACACATCATTTAGTGAATCACAAAATATATAAAATAAAACACCATCTAAATCCAACTTTGACACATAGAAAAGATTTTTATCATTTACAATATACGGATATTCATTTACTGTATCACTAATAGTTCCTATAATTTTATTGTTTTTATCTGTTGATTTTACAATATTAAATAAATAGTGTTCCTCCAAGTTATACTCTTTACCTTTATAGGTTACACTGTTTATATTATTTGTTTTTTTTACATATTCTAAGTTATATTTCTTATATTCCAACAGATTTTCTATACCATGCCCTAACCAGCAGATGACTCCTTTATAGGAATCTAATGAATTAATTAAGGTGTTAGTTTTTTCATCATTACTATATGAATTTTCATTTATTCCTATAATAAATATATGACTATAATAAGTTTCATTTATCTCATTATCATAGTTGCTTAATTTTAATAACTCTATATTTGAGCTAAATCTACCTAATAGAGTCCTCACAATTTTCAAGATATCTCGATTGTAAGATGTTTCTTTCTTAGAATCATAAATAACCAGTACCTTATTTGTATTAGAATAAGTCTCTACCGCATATGAGCATATATTAAAATTTGACATTATCAATACTATTAAAAGCACAATTAACACTTTAGATAAATTTTTATTGTAAGTTTTAAACATCATACTGCAATTCCTCTTCAACCATATTCTTAAAATTTATACTGTCTCCAAAAGTATCTTTATACTCTAAAATTGCAATTTTCACATCTATATTTACATATCTTCCTTTATTATTTAAATCTAAGTTTAACTCTTTTATCCTCTTCTTTATTCTATCTCTAACAACTTTTGAGCCTTCTAATGCTGTGTTTGGCATCAGTATTCCTATCATATCTTTTTGTAAACTGTATATTATATCTTCATTTCTTGTACATTCCACAATATTTGAACTAATATATTTTACTATTTTGTTAGTTTTACTTTCACCAAATATAGTCTGTAGGTTTTCATAATATGGTAATTTTACTATCATAAGAGAAAAAGTAGTAGTATATCTGACTGACTTACTTATTTCCATATTTACATCATTATAAAAAATTTTTAAGTTTCTAAGCCCAGTTTCATTATCTATAGTTACTAGTTCCTTATATTGTTCAGTTAATTTTATATTTGTAAGTTGTAATTCATTTATGTTTTTATTTATGTTCCCCATTATAATTGAAGATATTGGTATTGCTATTATCCATATATATGATATAAACTCAACATCTATATTGTGAGTAATATTGTTATATAAAATATAGGATGTATATATAAATATAGTTATTGAACTTGTTATTAAACCAACTACTGAGTTTGATAAATAAGTTAACATTATTATAAAAAAAATAACTGATAACATTATAAATACATTCAGTTTATTTTCTATTCTAATAGATAGTATTACTATCCCAACAATTAAAAATATAAAAACAAACAAACTTAACATTAATAAATCTATCTTTTTATTTGTCCCATTCATTTTTTATAAATTTACACCTCCAATTATTTTATTAAGTTGCCCATTTTTTCTAATTATTATTAAAATCAATATGTAAATAATTTTTTAACTTAATAAAAATAAATTAAATTATATATATATAAATAAATAATAAAAAAACAAGCAAATATTTAAGATTAATGCTATCTATTTGCTTATCTTTAAAATAATTATCATGTATGTATTTATAGTAAATAAATTATATATATCTATAACATACACATATTTATGTATAAGCAAAAAAATAAAACTGTTCAATAATTAGAAAATAATTTCTAAATAAGAACAGTTTTATTAAGTAAATATTATTAAATAAATAATACTCTATTTTGATTTTAACTCTATCCAAGCCTTATCGTATAACTTGATGTTTTCACCAATATCTTCAAAAGTTTCACATTTAGCAAGTACATCCTTAGATGGATATGCAACAGGATTGCTAGTTATTTCTGGGTCCAATAACTTTAGTGCTCCTGTATTAGGTGTTGAATATCCAATATACTCAGCATTTACTTTTGCATTTTCTGGGTCTAGCAAGAAGTTTATAAATAACTCAGCTTCTTTTTTATTTTGTGCTGTTGTAGGTACACACATAGCATCCACCCACTTGTTTGTACCTTCTTTAGGTATAGCATAATCAAGGTCAGGATTTTGATCCATCAATGTAACTGCATCTCCAGAATACAACATCCCCATTGCAACTTCTCCACCTAATAATCTATCTTTTCCTTCGTCGTTTACATATGCTAAGACCAAATCCTTTTGCTTTATTAAAAGATTTTTTGCTTCATTTATTTCTTTTGGATTTACACTATTCATACTGTATCCTAATTTTTTAAGGGTTATCCCTATAGTATCTCTAACAGAGTCAAACATCATCATGTTTCCTTTATATTTTGGATTCCAAAGTATATTCCAACTATCTATAGGCTCTTTAACTTCTTTTTTATTATATAAGATTCCAAGAGTACCCCACATATATGCAACACTATATTCATTAGTGTCATCATATACAGGATTTAAAAAACTCTTATCTAAATACTTCATATTAGGTATGTTTTTAAAATCTATTTTTTCCAAAAGACCTTCATTTTTCATTTTTTCCACCATATAATCTGATGGAAAAACTAAATCATAATGAGTGCTACCACTCTTAACCTTTTGATACATCATTTCATTAGTATCATAAGTTGAATACTGAACTTCTATTCCTGTTTCTTTTTCAAACTTATCTATAAGAGATTCATCTATATAATCACCAACATTATATACATTTAGAACCTTTGTAGAATCTGTTGATTTATTACATCCTGTAAATAAAGTTGCTGTAATCATACCTACAGTTATAAGGGATATTATTTTCTTAAACTTAATCATTATTTAGTCCCCCTTACTATAGATTCTTTTTTATTAGCCAATAGAAGTAATCCTAAAACCACCGCAAACATTATCGTTGATAATGCATTTATTTCAGGCTTTATACCTCTTCGAGCCATTCCATAGATTTCTATAGAAAGATTACTTACACCATTTCCAGCATTAAAGAAACTTATTATAAAGTCATCTATTGACATAGTAAATGCAATCAAAAATCCAGAAACTATACCTGGTTTTATTTGTGGTAAAATTACTTTTCTAAGAGCATACATAGGTGTTGCTCCTAAGTCCATAGCTGCATCTTCTATATTATCAGGTAATTGCTTCATTTTTGGTAAAACTGAAAGTATAACATATGGCAAACAAAACATTATATGTGCTAATAACATTGTTGTAAAACCAAATTCCATTTTTACAAATACAAATAGACTCATAAGGGCTACTGCTGTAACTATTTCTGTATTTAAAATAGGAAGGTAGTTTACATTCAGTATTAATTTTTTACTCTTCCCTCTCATCTTATGTATCCCTATAGCACTTATAGTTCCTACTATTGTTGATATTACAGATGCTAATATAGCTATAACAACAGTGTAATATAAAGCACTCATTATACTTTCATTTTGAAGTAATTGACCATACCATTTCCATGTAAATCCATTCCATCTTGCCATTGATTTTGAATCATTAAAAGAAAATAGTACCAATGCAAATATGGGTGCATACAAAAATAAGAATACTAATGCTAAATATATATTAGAAGTTATTTTCTTTAATTTTAAAATAGTAACCCACCACCTTCTTTGTCAGATTCATCTCCAAATTTTGACATTATCGACATGGATATTAATATTACTATCATCATAAATATCGATATAGCTGAGCCAAAGTTCCAATCTCCAACAACTGTGAATTGTTGTTCAATTAAATCTCCAACTAACATTATTTTACCTCCACCTAGCAGTCTTGATATTGCAAAAGTAGTAACTGCTGGCATAAATACCATAGTTATTCCAGACATTACTCCAGGCAAACTCAAAGGAAATATAATTTTTCTAAATACTGTCATGTTATTTGCACCTAAATCATGAGCAGCATTTATTAAATCATTATCCATCTTTGAAAGTGCTGTATATATTGGAAGAACCATAAATGGTAAAAAGTTATATACCATACCTAAAAGTATAGCAACATTAGTATACAAAATTGCTAATGGCTGTATTCCAAACCATCCTAAAAACGTATTTAAAAGTCCATTTTTTCCTAATATAGCTACCCATGCATACGTTCTTAAAAGAAAATTCATCCACATAGGAAGAATAAACAACAGTATTAATGAACCTCTTCTACTTACATGAGCTTTTGAAATTATATATGCCACTGGATAACCAACTACAAGACATATCAATGTAGCTACTCCTGCTAAAAGAATAGAACGAGCAAATACTTTAATATATATAGGGTCTATTACTTCTTTATAATTCTCAAGTGTAAATGCATAACCTGTACTTGAGTCTTTTGTAAAACTGAAAAATACTACTAGTATTAAAGGAATTATTACAAATATCGCACTCCAAACTACATATGGATATGCTAAAAAAGATTTCTTCTTCATATTAGTTACTCTCTTTTCTCATTATATGGATGTCTTCTGGATATATGTCCATGCCTAGTTCTACTCCAACTTCAGCATTTTTAGTATTATGAAGTATCCACAATCTTCCATTTTCATTTAATTCTATTTCATAGTGCACTCCTTTAAATACTGTAGATGTAACTTTCCCCTTTAACATTCCTTCTTCTGGCTTTACCATTTTTATATCTTCTGGTCTTATTACTACTTCTATATTTTCATTTTTTTCAAATCCTTTATCTACGCACTCAAACTCTCTATTACAGAAATTTACTTTATAATCTTCCATCATAATTCCATCAAATATATTACTTTCACCTATAAACTTTGCTACAAATGAATTTTTAGGTTCATTGTATATATCTTGAGGTGTTCCCATTTGTTGTATTTTACCTTTATACATTACAACAATAGTATCTGACATAGTAAGAGCCTCTTCTTGGTCATGAGTTACAAACACAAATGTTATTCCTAATTTTTTTTGAATTCTTTTTAATTCTATTTGCATTTCTTGTCTTAATTTTAAATCTAATGCTCCAAGTGGCTCGTCTAGTAACAATACTTTTGGTTCATTAACTAAAGCTCTTGCTATTGCAATCCTCTGTTGTTGTCCTCCACTTAATGAGTCAACTTGTCGTCTTTCAAAGCCTTCTAGTGCAACAAGTTTTAAAACCTCTTTCACTTTAGCATCTATTACATCTTTTGGAGTCTTTTTAATTTTTAGTCCAAAAGCTACATTTTCATATACATCCATATGTGGAAATAAAGCATATTTTTGAAACACTGTATTTACTTGTCTTTCATATGGTGGCAAATTATTTATCTCTTTACTTTCAAATAAAACTTTACCATCATCAGCATACTCAAAACCTGCTATTATTTTTAATGTAGTAGTTTTTCCACATCCACTTGGTCCAAGTAAAGTTAAAAACTCATTTTTCTTTATATCTAAATTGAAATTATCTAAAACAGTAAGTTCCTCATAATGCTTAGATATATCTCTTAATTCTATTATATTTTCTACCACTTATTAAACACCTCTATTCTAAAATGATGGTGGCGTACTTACCCAAATCACTTTTGCTGTCGTTTTACCTTCGTTTGATATATAGTGATTTGCTCTTGGTCTAAAGTAAAAGCTTTCTCCTTTTTTTACCTTATTTTTCTTTTCGCCTATATGAACATATATTGAACCTGCTAATACATATCCAAATTCTTCACCTTCATGTGGCTTTTCTTCTTTATATTGTCCACCTGGATACAATGTTATTATTATTGGCTCCATTTCATTTTTTTGTGAATTTGGAATTAACCACTTTAATTTATATTTTAAATCTTCATCTTCAGTTTCAAACATGTCTTCTTTTGTAAAACTAATTCTTTCGTCATCTATTTCATTAAAAAATTCCCTTAAATTTGTACCTAATATCTCAAGTATATCTATAAGGGTAGCTATGGATGGTGATGTTAAGTTATTTTCTAGTTGAGAAATAAATCCTTTTGACAATTCACATCTATTAGCTAACTCTTCCTGGGTCAGTTGTTTTTCTGTTCTTAATCTTTTTATCTTTTCACCTATATCCATGTTGCACCTCCTAATTTTTGTTTTATTTTACTAAACATTTTGTTTACTAAACATTGAGTTTAAAATTTGTAAACAACATAGGTAATTATATATAAAATTTAGATATAATACAAGACTTTTTTGCTAATTTTTTTATTTTTTTAGTTAGAATAAATACAAGTATTTTAAAGGCTTTGAAAATACACAATTTGAATGTGTTTATATTAATATCTATAAAGTTTAGTATCTCTAATTATAAATAAATCAATTCATATAACATATATAAAAGCTTTTAAAGTCTTAGAATATGTTAAGTAAATAAAAAATTGCTAAAAATCTATATTTTATAGTTTTTTAGCAATCCATATCTTTTAATATTTGAAATTTTATATATTTACAAGAAAATTTTTATTTATAATTACTATATACTTCTAATTAATTCTTTATAGAGCTATTTAGCCATATTTTGAGTAGCAGGTTTTTTATCTCCGCTCACATACAATTTTATAAATTTTATATCATCTATTATAAATCTATGTTTGATTTTACTACAATCTAATTTAAACAAATTGAATAATATTTGTGTAAGATATCCTAGACCAAATGCACTTATTATAGTTCCTATGCCAACTTTTCCACCTAAGAAAAATCCAACTATTAATGCACCAACTTCTATAGTTCCTCTTATTAAGTTAAGTGATTTTCCTGTTTTCTTTTGAAGAGCAACCATCAAACCATCTCTGGGTCCACTTCCTAGACCACTTCCCATGTAAAATACCATTCCAAGAGCTACAAGCCCCAAACCTAAAATTAACATAATTATTCCTATTAATACACTATCCGTCTTTGGAATTAAGTTAGTATATAGAAGTAAGTCCATAAAAAAGCCAATTAATAACATATTGAATACAGTTCCCCATCCTACATTTTCGCCTAGAATAACATCAGCTATAACTACTATAGAGCCTACAATTATAGAGGCAGTCCCTATAGTTATTCCTACATGATTTGAAAGACCTTGATGAAACACATCCCAAGGAGATAAACCTAGGTTACAATTTATCGTCAATACTATACCAATTGAACATATAAATAGACCTAAAACCAGCTTTGAAAATTTCCATAATACTTTTTGTAACAAAATCTACCCCTCCTAAACATAATTTAACTACTCACCTTAAATACCAAAAGTCAGCAGTTTTCGTGCAAAAATCCTATCTTATAAATTTTATAATCTAACTCTATGATACATCATTTTATGCTAAATAACTACCATTTTATTACAATTTGGTTACAAATTTTCAGATTATTTTTTCGAAGAAATAATTTATGTTTTCTACAATTAAACACTATATTTTCAATTTTATTTATAATTAAATAATAAAAGCTATTTAAACATATTTTATTATATTTAAATAGCTTTTATTTTATTATGTAATATTATTGTTAGTATGCAGTATTTAGTTTTTCTTCTATTTTCTTTTGAATAAATCCAAATACAAATAATATGAACCAATACACAAATCCTGCTACTAAGAAAGCTTCTAGATATTTATATTTACTACCGCCATTATAATTTGCTGTTGCCATTATTTCTATTACCCCTATAGTAAAAGCTAGTGATGAACCCTTAATTAAATCTACAAAGTGATTAGATAATGCAGGTATAGCTACTCTTATAGCCTGTGGCATAACTATTCTTCTAAATATTTGTACATTACTTGATGATATTTTTATTTACATGAATTTAAACTTTATTTATATACCATAATTTAGTTTTATAATTTTTAAACTTACACATCACTCTTTACTTTAATATAAGTTAAATTTAAAACATTTATTTTTATGGATATTTCTACAAAATATAAATTTATTTTCCATTTACCCCAAAATAATCGTATTATACTTTTCATACTTTGTCTAATCGTTTTTTTCTATGTACTTTTTTAATAGAATCAAATTTTACTATATCATTGTAAAATTATAAATGTACGAAATTACAACGATTATTAATCTAACACTAATAAGAAAATACTTTTTATTAAAAACAAAGATATTAAAATAAAAAAATACTGTTAAGTAGATATTTACTTAACAGTATCAATATTATTTGTATCTGAATCTATTTTGACTTTATAAATCTTCTTCGGTTTATCTTTGATACACCTACTAGCATAACTGACATGATTATCATTGAAACTCCACCTAAAATTAATTTAGAGTATGTTGTTGTTTTATTCATAGAGTCGCCTCCTTTATTACCAAAACCCCCAGCTTCCTTTGGATTACCTTGACTTCTATCTATATTCATATCTCCATTTTTACCATTCATATCACCCTTATCCATATTTCCCATTCCTGGTGGTGTTTTACCATCCATGCCTTCAGGTGGCTCTGGCATGCCACTCATCTTATCATCAGAATTTTCTGTGTCTTTACTTTCACTTGAACTATTATCATCAGAAGTTTCCTTAGTTGAAGAAGATTCTCCACTTAATTGAGCTTTTATAGTTTTACTCATATTTTCTGCAACTTCTAAAACTCCTGGTATTGACTTTCCACCTTTACCCATAGGCCCTCCTGACTTTTCATTAGTATCATCACCACTTTTATTGGTATTTGTATTATTCTCATTTTCACTATTATCTGTAGTGTTATTTTGAGTATCATTATCCGTATTAGTTTTGGCTTTGCTTAATGTTAATTCAGCATTAACTTCTTTTTCATTACTTTTGTTTTCAAAACTCTTATTTTCATTGTTAGAATCTTTATTATTAGATTCTTTATTATTAGATTCTTTATCACCAAATCCCTTATTATCACTAGAGTCTTCAATTGAAGATGTTATATTTTTTTCAAATTCTTCATAAGTATAAAATGCTGTTGGGTCTTCTTTTACATATGATGCTATCAAGTCATGTAATTTTGTTGTCATATTTTCCAGATAATCTGAATCCAAGTACTTGGTTACTATTTCTTCTAGGTATTCATGATACTTAGCTTTATATGTATCATTTTTTAATAATGCAGATATTAAAGGTCTCTCTTCCAAATTACCTGTTGTAGGTTCATCAATAGCTATAGATTGACTACCTCCACCAAAACCACTAAATCCACCAAATGACATATTAAAGTCCCATGGCAACATAGAAAACACTCCATCTTGTTCATATAAATAGTAATTATGAGCGAAACTACCTTGATAACTATCAAGATTTAATAAAGCTGTACTTATTGCTATATTTTTGAGGACAGAATCTACATCAAGATATTTTTCAATATCCTCACCTGTATCTAAAGATTTTAGTAGTTTTGTAACTTTAGACCAATCAGCAGTTTTCTTGTCACTTTCAACGATTAGATTTGAATAACTATCTGGGTCATCACCCTCATATTGTAATGAGGCTCCTTCATCTGATTTGTATAAGTCTCCAGTTACATCTCCAAAATTATTTTCAAGATAAGATTCCTTTAACCCTTCTACTGCCAAATATAATCCATGATATTCACCATTTATAGAAACTTTAGCATATGCAAATTCTGGAGTAGCTAATCCCATCTCCTCACAGACACTATAAGTTAAAAATTCTCTCATATAAGATGGGTCAGAATAACAGTTATTAAGGTTTAATTGAGTAAGACCTTCCATACTTTGACTAGTATTATATTTATCGAAATTAATCTTATAGCTATATCTATCACTATCACTATTTGCTACAGATGTAAGACTTGAATTTCCTTTAGTTCTTATACCAACGTTTCCATATGTGTCTCCATTTACAGTTACTTTTGCAACTTTAAATTCTTCTTTTATAGCATTTTCATTCATGTCTTCCAAGTCACTTTCATCTATTTCTATATTAACTTCTATAACCTTGTCTCTGTCAAAATATTTTTCAATATATACATTGCTATATAAATCAACATTTTTATTACCATATGTACTGTAAACTCCAACTACTGCACATAAAAATATAACCATAATTGAGATAAGAAGGGTAAATTTTTTATCTTTCATAAAAGATTACTCCTCTCTATGCTACATAGTCACCATTATAACTTACAAGAACTGCATTAGTAACTCCATCGACTTGGCTTAAGTCATTTATAAGACTTGTTTCTCCGTCTTTCATTCTTACTTCAAATACCAATTCTATACCTTTTTCTGGTGTAACACTTTTTGATTTTATTTGATATTTAGAAAATACTTTTTTAATTTTGTCAGTTGCAATATCTTCTGAATTCTCATTATTACAATTTACCATCAATATATATGGTGTTTCAGATATTGTTTTGTTTGAAAAGAATATTAGAATCAATCCCATGATTATTGAGCCCATAACAGCTAATGGAATCAAACCTGCACCTAAAACTATACCTGAGCCTAATGACCAAAATAGAAATACCAAATCCATTGGGTCTTTAATTGCTGTTCTAAATCTTACTATAGATAAAGCACCAACCATACCTAGAGATAAAACTACATTTGATGTAACTGCCAATATTACGAAAGTTGTAAGCATTGTAAGTGCTACAAGTGACACATTAAATGGTCGAGAATACATAATACCCATATAGGTTTTTTTGTAAATCATATATATAAACAAACCTACTAAAAATGCTGAACCTAGAGCTAAAGCACTATCTACAAATGAAAAACCTGATACATTTTCTATAAAACTTGATTTAAAAATATCGTTAAACGTCATAACTAAAATCATCCTTCCTATTTTTTAATTTTTTTATTTTATTTGGACGCTCTTTACCTAAAATTTGAATTTAAATCCTATATATACAATCTACTTGATGCATACTTTGAAACTGCTGTAGAAGTAGTTTTATTAATCTGAACCAAATCTTTTATAAAATCTGGTATAAACTCATCATATTTAACTTCTAATACAGTCATATTTTCATCAATAACTGATACTGTTGGCAATTCTTTATTGAATAAATTGACTGAATTTACAGAAGTCTTAATATTGCTATCGATTGTAACTCTTACATTTCCAAGTGGATAGACAAAAGCTTCTCTATCATAATCAACTATACTTTTTGCCTCCAATCTTTCACATTTTATTTTTAAATAAAATTCTCTTAATAAGCAGTTTGTCGATTCTTTTAAAAACTCAATGTCATTTTTTAATATCTTCTCTACTTCTTTTTTAGTTAAACTAGCTGACAGTTTTGATGTCATATTATAATGTTTTATTTTCTTCTCCAATTTTATATAAGAAAGGTCATTATTATAAAATCTTATTCTAAACTTTTCTCTCATTGCAACTCCATTTAACTTATCTAAAAGTGCTTTATCTTCAGGAGTGTCAAAATATAAACTTCTGATAAGATACTTTCCATCTTTTGATGCATTTCTATCTTTTTTCATTATTGGATAAAGCCTTGATTTTAAAGCTAGGACATCAGCTTCAGTTATTTTGTGTTTCATCTCAAATCTATAGTTTAACTTCTTATCCATTATTATCACCTCTCAATTCATTTAACTATGTTTGATTTATTTTATATTTAGAGTATACTTCACTTGACTTTGTTAAATCTCCGTAAAATAAGTGCATCTTTATGGCATATATGTGGCAAACAAGATTAAGCTGATGAGATTTCTATAAATTTATTAAATTTTATATGGTATTAGATTCTGTATAGTCAATGAATAGTTGTTTTAGAGGTAAAAAAAAGAAGATGTTATTTATAGATAAATTAAATATTTCAAATAAAAAATCAAGTTTCTTATTCAAAATGATATAATCCATAATTCCATCTTCTAAATTTATAATACTAAATAATTAAATTTATATGCTTAATTATGTTAAAATTAGTTTTACTGCACTCCAAACAAGTACTAGTGCCATAATAATATTAATTACTTTATAATGCTTGTTTATATATTTTTGTAAAATACCTCCTGCTAGAGCCCATGTCAAAGTCCCAGATATGCCTACAATACTATTACAAACTGCTGCTGATAATAAATATTCAACTGACTGTGACACAGGTATTACATACCCTGTATATACAGTAATAGCAAATATTATAATTTTTACATTGACAAACTGCAAAATAAATCCAGTCCAAAAGGATTCTTTCTTCACATCACTATCATTGTTTGGTTTACTCTTAGCTACTTGTATTGCTAACCAAATAATATAAAGTGCTCCTATGTACTTCATAATACCAGTAATCATTGGTATAAACTTTGATAATTCAAGGCATCCAAGAGCACATATAAACATAATACATATAAATCCCATACTAATTCCTATAACCACTGACTTTCCTTTTTTCCATCCATTATTACTAATTGTGTTTAATGCAAGAATATTATTAGGTCCTGGTGTAAAACCTGTAACAAATGCGTATGGTAAAAAAGACAATAAAACTTCACTCAACACTTGTAATCACTCTCCTTTTATATTATAATACTATAAATCAAACAATAAAAAAAATCGAAATATTTAAATCTATACTTCAATTATATTGAATGAAATGAGGATGAGCATGTATTTTAAATACCTACAAACTTTTAAAACCATAATAGAAGAAGGTAGTTTTTCTAAAGCAGCAAATAAACTCAATTACACACAATCAACAATAACATTCCAAGTGCAACAGTTAGAACAAGAGCTATCTACACACTTATTTGAAAAGATAGGAAGAAAAATGGTTCTAACTAAAGCTGGCAAAAATCTAATACCTTATGTGGATGACGTTCTATGTTCTGTTGATAAAATGAAGAATTTTGGTACTGACTTGTCTGAGTTACGTGGTGATTTACATATCGCAATGGGAGAAACTCTTATTTGTTATAAAATACCTCCTATTTTAAAACGTTTTCATGAAATGGCACCAAATGCAAGGCTATTTCTTCGCTCAATGAATTGCTATGATATTAGAAATTCTTTGCTTGCAGGAAGCATTGATTTAGGAATATTTTATAAAGATATTGGAGGCTTGGGAAATTCTATTTCTACCTATACTGTTGGAGAATCACCTTTGACACTAGTTGCATCTCCAAAAGTAAAAAAACAATTCCCTGATTTTATTACTCCAAACCAAGAATTAGATATACCTTTCATAATAGATGAGCCAGCATGTATTTTTAGACAAATGTTTGAATCATATTTAAATGAAAAAAATATTACTCTAGACCATACGATTGAACTCTGGAGTATACCTACTATTAAAAATTTAGTAAAAAATGATATGGGAGTGTCATACCTTCCTACGTTTGCAGTAGAAGATGATTTGAAGACAGGAGAACTATGTGCAATAGATACAGAGTTAGATGATAGAAGCATTGTAGCAGTATGTGGCCATCATAAAAATAAGTGGATTAGTCCACTTATGCAATTATTTATTGATTTAGTTGTTTCAAATGAAAAATAGATAGACTTATTTAAAATAAGTCTATCTATTTCTTATCATATTAATTATTTTAATTACACAACTTCTTCGTCATATTCACTTGAAAATTGGCTATTATAAAGTTCTTCATAAAATCCTTTATTTTCAATAAGTTCTTTGTGATTTCCTTGTTCAATAATAGTACCTTCTTTCATTACTAATATTAAATCCGCATCACGAATAGTGGATAATCTATGTGCAATAACGAAGCTAGTTCTTCCCTTCATTAAGTTATTCATTGCCTTTTGAATCTCAACCTCTGTTCTAGTATCTACGCTAGAGGTTGCCTCATCAAGAATTAACACTGATGGGTCTGAAAGTATTGCCCTGGCAATTGTTAAAAGTTGTTTCTGACCTTGAGATAGATTAGAAGCATCCTCAGTCAATACGGTATCATAACCTTTAGGTAAAGTTCTTATAAAGTGGTCTACTCTTGCTGATTTTGCTGCATTTACAATCTCATCCATTGTAGCATCTGACTTACTATAAGCAATATTTTCTTTTATACTACCATTAAATAGCCATGTATCTTGTAGAACCATTCCAAACATAGTTCTAAGTTCTCCACGTTTTAAGTCTTTTATATTAACTCCATCAATAGTAATTCTTCCACCTTGTATCTCATAAAACCTCATAAGTAAATTTACAAGAGTTGTCTTCCCAGCTCCTGTAGGTCCAACAATTGCAATCTTATCTCCTGCATTCAATTTAATATTAATGTCTTTCATAAGAATAGAATCATCACTATATCCAAATTTAACATGTTCAAATTCCACTTTACCTTTAGGCATGTTGATAACTTTTGAATCTTCTTTGTCCTTTATTTCTTCAACTTCATCCATAACTTTAAAAACTCTCTCTGCAGATGCAATTGCAGCTTGAAGCATATTTACAATATAAGATATCTCTGTAGTAGGCTCTGATGCTTGATTTACATATTGTATAAACGCCTGTATACTACCAAGAGTCATTGCTCCAGTTGATGCAAATACACCTCCCACAACTGCTATAATAACATACCCAATTTGATTTATAAATCTAATAATTGGAGATATAGCATATGATGAGAATTGAGCTTTTCTACTAGCATTATAAAGATTTTGATTTAATTCTTTGAAGTTTTTTATAGTATCTTTTTCTTTACTAAATGCCTTGACTACTATTTGACCAGTAAACATCTCTTCTATATTGCTATTTAATTCTCCCAATGCTTTTTGATTTTCTGAAAATCTATTTTGTGATTTTCTTGCAATTATAACAGTAATACCTAAGGAAACAAGCAATGTTACAGCTGATACTATTGTAAGTGGTATACTTATGCTTATCATCATTACAATAGAACCAATCACTGTGACCACTGCCGTAATAAGTTGCATTAACCCTTCTTGTAAACTATCTGCTACCTTCTCTAAATCATTTGTGACGATACTAAGTGTTTCCCCTTTTTTGTGGGAATCATAGTACTTAAGAGGAAGCTTATTTAATTTATCACTTAAATCTTTTCTCATGTTAAGAACTAAATTTTGTGCAACCCCTGACATAATATATTGTTGTATATATATGAATACTGCACTAATCAAATATAACCCTAGAAGTATTGATATTATACCTCCCATAGTACTAAAATTCACACTGAACTTTGTACCTGTTTGAACTGCAGTTTTAATCCCATTAAATAATTGGTCAATAGCTTTTCCCATAACCATTGGTGCTAAAACTGTAAGAGCTGAACTTACTAATACTGAAATAAAAATCATTAATAACTTAAATTTTTGTTTCTTCATATATTTCAATAATCTTTTAGTAGTCTTTTTTGCATTTTTAGCTTTTTCTGCTGACATACCATCCTCAAAACTAAGTACATCTACATCTTGTTTTTCTGTTATTTTTTCACTCATATTACACCTCCAAATACACAGATTGATTCTTCACTCTATGCAAGTTCTTCTTTACTAAGCTGTGAATCTGCGATTTGCTTATAAACTTCACAATTTTCAAGTAACTCTTTATGTTTTCCTATACCTACAATTTCTCCATCATTCAAAACTATAATCTGATTAGCATCCATAATTGTACTTATACGCTGTGCTATAATTATGGCTGATGAATCTTTAATTTCATTCTTCAATGCTTTTCTAAGCCTTTTATCTGTATTGAAATCTAATGCAGAAAAGCTATCATCAAAAACATATACTTCTGGTTTTCTAACTAATGCCCTTGCAATAGATATTCTCTGTTTCTGGCCGCCAGATAAGTTATTTCCTCCTTGTGCTACGAACGAATCATACTTATCTTCCATATCAGAAATAAATTCATCAGCTTGGGCTACATTTGCAGCATATTTTACTTCTTCAATACTTGCATCTTCTTTTCCATATCTTATATTTTCTTCTATTGTCCCACTAAATAAAAAGGCTTTTTGTGGTACAAATCCAATCTTGTCTCTAAGCTCTTTTTGAGGCATGTTCTTAATATCTTGACCATTTATAGATATTTCTCCAGATTGAATTTCAAAAAAACGTGGTATTATATTTGCAATAGTAGATTTACCAGAACCAGTGCTTCCTATAATTGCAGTTACTTCTCCAGATTTTGCTTCAAATGTTATATTGTTTAAAACAGGTTCCTCCGACTGTGAATATGAAAAAGTTACGTTTTTAAATACTAAATGACCTCTTTCTGAAGTAATATCTTTATATCCATTTCCATCTACAATTTCAGGTTCTATGTCTAAGATTTGGTTTACTCTATCTGCACAAGCTCCTGCTCTAGGTATGTACATAAATACCATTACTCCCATAATTAAATAAAATAATATTAAGATACAATACTCAACCAGTGCCATTATATGACCTATCTCCATATTTCCATTACTTACTCTCATACCACCAAACCAAATTATACTCACTATACCTAAGTTCATTATTAACATTACAACAGGCATAAGTACTGCAAATATTTTATTTATTGAAATTGCTGTTTCAGAATAATCTATTGCAGTTCTATCAAATCTCTTTTTTTCAAAACGACTTCTATCAAAAGCTCTTATAACTCTTACTCCAGTTACTACTTCACGTAATACTCTATTCATATTATCCATCTTTATTTGCATCATTTTAAACAATCTGATAACTTTTTTACCAACCAAAAACGCAGATAACATGAATAGAAACATTACTGTAACAATAATAATTGTCATTACTTTATCTATAGAATATGCTAAGAATAAACCACAAACTGTTATGATTGGTGCTGGTAATACCAACTGAATAAACATAAACAAAGATTGACCTATTAAAGTAATATCACTAGTACTCCTAGTAATCATTGAAGCTGTTCCTATTTTATTAAAATCATTTATTGATAAATCTTGTGATTTTATAAATACTGCTTCTCTAATATCTCTACAAAATCCAGATGAGAGATTTGATGATACTTTGCAAACTAAAACAGCTGATAAAGCTGTTATACCTGCTGCTATCAACATAATTAAACCTGTCTTTACAATATAATCTACATCCCCCTTTACTACACCATTATTTACTATACTTGCTGTAAGTGTTGGTATATATAAAGTTCCAAGAGTTTGTAAAAATGTAAACATCAGCACTGTAACAATTAAAACTCTATATGGTTTTAAAAAACGAATTAATTTTTTCATACAATCACACTCCTTTATAGAATATTATGATAAACTATACTGTAACAGGATAGTCAAGGAGGAATTTTAATTATGAGTCAAATTTCGAAAAATTATTTCACAACTGGAGAATTTGCAAAGATTTGTGGAGTCAATAAAAAGACGCTTTTTCATTATGATGATATAGGTCTTTTCTCTCCAGAGTTAAAGAAGGAAAACGGATATAGATACTACTCATACCATCAACTCAGTATTTTTGGTATAATTTCTTCTCTTAAGGAAATTAAAATGCCTTTAAAAGAAATTAAAGCTTATATAGATAAACGAACTCCGAATTTACTAATTGAACTTTTAGAAAAGAAAACTCTTGATATTAACAATGAAATTGAAAAATTGAATAATATTAAGGCTTTAATGGAGTCTACTATTTCATTTACTAAAAAAGCATGTAATATAGATGCAAATACGATTACTTTAGAAGAACATGAGGAAGAGTATTTAGTCAAAACGCCTCTTACTTATAAAGAACCCTTTCTTGGAGATGATGATGAAAACTTTTTATATGAATGTATTAACTTTATGGATAACTATGATTTAGGTGATGATGGTATGATTGGTTCAATCATTAAAGGCGAAGATATAATAAATAGAGATTTTGAGTCATATTCATATTTATTTACAAAAGTTAATAAAGACTATAAGAAATATCCTACATCAATCAAACCAAAAGGGCTTTATGTAACTGCTTATCATAAAGGAAGTTATGAAACTATTAATAAAACTTATGAAAAACTATTAGAATTTTTCAATCAAAATAATTTATATATGGGAGATTTTGTTTATGAAGAATATCTTCTATATGATATAAGTGTAAGAGATTCTAGTGAATATCTAACTCAAATATCAGCAGAAGTTAAAATGTAAAAGGAGATACTAAAGAATACAAAAATGAATGTAAAGATTAATAATGAGTATAGCAAATTAAATAAATTTTATAATAGTATTATCTAAAGCATACAGAAGTTTATTTAAAAAGATGTAAGTGATTTTATATAAAATCACCTACATCTTTATTTATATTTAAACTAATTTCTAGAGTTATCTAATAGCCATTTTTCTGCATCTTTATAAAGTCTATCAACCTTCTCTGGTCTATCTATTCCGGGGAGTTCTTGATTTATTTTATATCCATCTGTACTAAGCATATAAGAAAGACTTGCATATGAAGGTCTATAATCCTTTATATCTTCCTTAGAAATTTTGACATCCCCATCCTGATAAACAGGTAAAATTATATCTTTTTCATATATAGCATCCATAGATATTATATACCACATATCGTCTATCTTTTGAGTCTTATACAGAAACTTGACATCTGACTGAAGTTCAACTAAATTTCCATCTATTTCATTTCTAATATGGATAGCTCCCATTGTAATTGATACTGCCTTATCTTTATTTACCCAAACTAATGTATCACAAATTTTATGTGGCGCATAAGATTTCATCTTACTTGATTCTTCTACGAACCCCTCTCCACTACCTTGATACCAAGATATTGAAACAGTAGATTCCTTTGCAAAACATTTTTTCATTTCATCCCATAACGCATTATCTCTACAAAACCTTTCAAATTCTATAAGCTCTTTTACACTATTTTTATCCACTATATCTTCTATAGAATTTTTTCCTGGTCTACTTAATAACATGTTCTCAATCTCCTTTAACATAAACTTCTTTTATTTTTAACAATACTCAATTCATTATCTTACTTTATTACCCTTTATCCATACACCTTTTATATTTCTAGTTGCTGCTATATCTTTAATTGGATCACCTTCAACCATTACTAAATCAGCTCTTTTTCCCTCTTTTATTACTCCACGGTCATTAAGACCTAATAATTTTGCTGGTAAACTTGTTGCACTCTCAAGTACTTCAATTGTATTAAGACCTGCCTTAACTAATAATTCAAATTCACGATGAAGAGATTCCCCATGTTTCACTATACTAATAGAATTTTCATCATTATTTGCATCAGTTCCAGCTAATATCATCACTCCAGCTTTTTTCAATGTAGCTGTATTTTCTATTGCTGTTTCTAACCTAACATCTTCTCTTCCTGTAGCTTTTTTTATATTTGATACTATACTTTCCATCATAACTATAGTTGGAATTGATATAAGATTTTTCTCTTTTATCCTTTTGGCTACATCATCAGATAATTTACCTATAAAAGGAATATGATTTATTACATCAACATTTGCTTTTTCTGCATATTCATAAGCTATAGTTGTAGGTGCATGAGCAAATACTTTTTTACCATGTTCATGAGATATTTCAACTACTCTTTTTATTGTCTCAAAATCAAAAGCCGTTTTAGATGTTTTAGGGTCTTCTATTATGATTTTTACAAAATCTGCTCCTTGTTTAATTTGTTTCTTAGCAAAATTTTCAGCATCTTCAATAGTGTGTATTTTACTATCTTTAAACCCCATTCCCATAAGATGAGGGTGCGATTCTGGTGCAACAGGTTCATATACACTACGAATATCAGTTAATCCGTCTAAATTTCTTAAATATTCTACTACATCTTTACTATTAGTTGCCATATCAAGCATAGTAGTTATACCCCAATCAGTTGCGTCCTCCAAGTTTTTTAAACTATCCAAATGTATATGAGAATCAATAAATCCTGGAAGTAAAGTGCATCCTTCTCCATCTATAGTAATATCAGATATTGTTTTTGATGATATCACACCATCTTCTATTACAACACTCCTTTGTTCTGAAAGTTTTTCTCCATCAAATATTTTAACATTAGTAATTTTAGTTATTGCCATACTTCACCCTCCCTTTATTTTTATTTATTAAAAATTTAATTCTTATTTAATTAAAAATTTCTTACTTTGATATTTTCTTAATTTATATAACTAATTATATATAAATTAATTTACCTAAACTATGTGTTATAATCTAAACTTTAATGTAAAATATACTATATTGATTGTGCTATAGTACAATCAAGTATAATTAGAGGAGGTTTAACATGAAATTAGTAGATTTAATGAAAGATATATCTCAATATATCTCAGTATTAAAGCCATTTCCAGATGAATATATAGACATTACTAGCTTGAATATTTATAAGAATAATCAAACTGAATTTACTACTGGATGTTTATATTTAGGAAATATATCAGATATTACTGTGGATTTGAACAATATAAATTTTTTAGGTATATTTATACAAAATGAAGTTAACATTGATTTAGAAAGATATAATTTAAACTCAGATATTTGTATCATAAAATCAAAAAAAGAAAAATATGACCTTTTTAGTGAATTGTTAAATATTATGAATCAAGAAATACGTCTTAGTTTATGTTCTCAAAGGTTTTTTGATGTGGTTTCTGAGAATAAAGGCATACAATATTTAATTGATATAGCACATGAAGAATTTGGCTATCCCATGATAATTCGTGACTCTACCTTCAAAGTTTTAGCTCATTCTTATGATGTTAGTGATATATTGCAACTTACTGAAGATTCTAATGGAGATAAATATTTAGACGAAGAAACAATAAATTACATAAAATATCAAAATATACATAAAAAAATACATTATAATAAATCTATTAAAGAAGAAAATAAACCAGACAGCTGGCTTGGTACATTAATCTCATCCGTGTGTGTAGAAGAAATTGAAATAGCTCATATAGCTATCTGTGAATGGAAAATTCCATTTAATGAATTTCACTTCAAATTATTAGAATCACTTAATAAAGCTTTATCTCTAGAACTGCAAAAAAATAATCTGTTTAATATAGATAAAAAACTTATTCCTAATTATATACTTTCTGATTTGTTGGAAAAAAAGTATCTAGATGATGATACTATAAGCAGAAGATTTCATTATCTAAATTGGACTAAGTCAAATTCATTAAACATAATGGTAATAGTAAACAAAGATAATAATTACTTTGACAGTAAAGTTCCTTTTATTATGCAGTCTTTAAGTGCATTTATACCATCTAATAATTGTGTAGTATACAAGTCTACTTTAGTTGTTTTTATTAATGATTCTTTAATTCATAATTTAATTGAGCATGAAAATAAAGAATTTATTAATTACTTAAAACTAAATTCACTTTATGCTGGAATAAGCCCAAGATTTTCAAAGCTATCTGATAGTTGGAAGTATTATATTCAAGCCAAAAAAGCTAGTGAAATTGCTCAAAAATATGACATAAACTTTTCTCCATTTGGGAAAAGCATACCATATATCCTCTACGAGCTACTTAGTACCAACTATGATTTATATGACCTCAATCATCCTGCTGTAACCAAACTAATTGAAGAAGATAAAAAAAATGGTTCTAATTTTTTAGAGACCTTAAAGCAATATATCTACTTTAATAATTCACCAAGCAAAGCAGCTGAAGTTTTAAATATCCATAGAAATACTCTGTTTTATAGAATTAATAAAATAAAAGAAATTACA
This sequence comes from Clostridioides sp. ES-S-0190-01, assembly GCF_020658275.1. Taxonomy (NCBI): domain Bacteria; kingdom Bacillati; phylum Bacillota; class Clostridia; order Peptostreptococcales; family Peptostreptococcaceae; genus Clostridioides; species Clostridioides sp. ES-S-0190-01. The sequence goes on from NZ_JACVWA010000016.1 coordinate 29,720, forward strand.
GGTATTACACTAGATTATGCTGATGAAATACTTCAGATTTATATTTCTATAAAAATGATTGAAATTAACTCAAGAAATAAGACCTGTTTCAACACATATACAGGCATGTAAAAATATTTTGACACACTTAAATCACTATTGTAAAAGATATTTGATAGATTTTACCCTCTCAATATGACAAAATAATTATGAAAGGAGCGATAGCTACATGGAAATTGGAAAGAAACTGAAAAATGCTCGTATAAATTCTGGATTGACACAGGAAAAAGTTGCAGAAAAAATTAATGTATCACGACAAACAATTTCAAATTGGGAAAATGAGAAATCTTATCCAGATATTATAAGCGTCATCAAACTAAGTGATTTGTATTCCATTAGCTTAGATGAATTATTGAAAGGAGATAATAAAATGATTGAACATTTAAAAGAAAGTACAAATCTAGTTAATAGTAATAAAAAGTTAATAACTGCAATTATTATCAATATTATATTACTTATTTTATTTGTGCTATTTAATAGCTTTATACCAGACAACTACTACTTTATGGTTAGTGTATTTTGTACAGCAATAATAAGTTCATCAGCATTGTTCTACCAAATTATAAGAAAATTTTAGGAGGTGTACTCATTATGGAAGTGAATAAAACTATGCTTATTTTGATATGTTTTGCTGTAGCTCTTGTGGGTTCAGTTGGTGTTGTATATCAAATTTATCATATGACTGTGATTGATGCAAAAGCTCGTGGATTAAAACATCCTAAATTGTGGGGATTGTTTGCTATGAATGGTAATAATTCGAGTGGTTTAATAATATACTTAATAGGTAGACGAAAATACCCTATTATAGATATGTCTAAAGAAGATTGTAAAGAAATTGAATCTAGAAAAAAATCAGTTGGAGTTGGATTGATTTTTTTGGCTATCAGCGCTATAGGTTTGGTAATATGTATTACATTATTTTGAGTTAAGAAAATGCTAATTGCTTTTGGAGATACAGATACACAAGAGTATATTGATAATCCTAAAAACATGACAATTGTAGATTTTAATACTCTTGTTAATATTGAACCAACTACTTTAAATATTTTTTATATGCCTATAGGAACAGACCTAGAATTTCGCTCTGATAAAAGTGGAAAATATTTTATTGACACAAACACAAGGAAAGAAATTAGAGAACTAGTTAAACATCCTGCACAAATAGCATTTGAAAAGAATCTAAAATTTTTAAATCAGGAAAATTATCCAGTAGAATTCTTTCAAAACTTGTTTCAGAAAAGCGACAAACTTGAACCCTTCATTGTGGGAGAGACAGATTTTCCAAGTGGAGAAGTCACAGAACTTACAATACCATTTATGAATCCTACATATTTTTAAACTATAAAACTTATTGACAATTTGGTTTTAATAAATAGAATTCTTTTAAAATACATAGTTCTTAATTAGACATGAAAATAAGGCTATGCTTTTTATGGTCATAGCCTTTAACAAATACTTACAAATTCACTACATGAGTCAACTTTTTTAATAATTTAACTATATACTCAAACTATATCTTCTAAATTCACTGTATATATAATTCTTCTTCAAATAAACAGTAAGAATTTTTTCCAGAGGCCTTTACATTATAAAGAGCTCTATCTGCATTTTTAAACAATTCTAAAAATGAATTTCCATTTTGAGGATGTCTTGCAATACCTATACTAACAGAAGCCTCAAAGCTAAAACTTAAATCATTGTAGTTCTCATAAAGTACTCTATTTAATTCTTTAGCTTTTTTATGCAAATTTACTTCTGAATGATAATCTTGCATATATACTACAAATTCATCTCCACCAATTCTTCCAACTAAATCTTCATTCCCAAAACTATCTTGTATCTTCTCAGCAAAAGTTTTTAATACAAAATCACCAAATGGATGCCCAAAATTATCATTTATTTCCTTAAAATCGTCCAAATCAATAATGAATAATGCATCTTTTTTATTGCTTTTATTTGTAGATATAACTTCTTCTACTAATTTTTCAAAGGTACCTTTATTGTATATATTTGTCAATGAGTCACTTTCTGCTCTAGTTTTCAACTCTTCGTATTTTTTTATATCACTATCTACATCTACAATTACGCCTACAACCTTCAAAAGTTCATTTTCATCATTAAAAATCTTTGTTACTGATGTTCTACACCAAAGGTATTCGCCATTAGATTTTTTTAAACGATAGATTACCTGATTATGTTTGTTATTTTCTTTAATACACTTAAGAAACTCTTCAAATCCACTATAATCTTCCTGATGAACTAATTCTTTATCCATAATCTCTTTTAAAAGATTGTCACATTTACTACTATATCCAAATTTTTCATTCCATGCTTGAGATACAAATGATTTATTTTCTTTAGCATTCCATTCAAAGACAACAGAGTCAGTCTGTTCAACAATAATTTTATAACGTTCATTACTGAGCCTTAATTCTTCCTTATGAATTATTTCTTGCTCAAGTATTTCATACTTCATAGATAATTTAGTTTTATCTATAATAGATTTAAATAGATAAAACACGATAAAATTAATATATAAAATACCAACACTTGATATTAAGTTTAGAAATTTTAAACTTTCAGAACTAAAAAAATTATTTACATCAAAGATAGAAATAGTCAGAAATAAGCTGAACAAAGGTATTGCAAGTAAAATAACCCAATACTTTATTGGCATATCTGAATGTACATCTTTTTTAAATAAACAAACTATCTTGCATATAAATAAAAAAACTATCTTAGATAAAATTGTGGCTGGTACTCTTATAGTATTGTTTTCAAACATTATTTCGAAGCCTTCTTTTATAAATAAAACAAAAATACTTGTTACCACAATTTCTGATAATATAAAGAATACATTTAATAAAACAGTCGCAAACAATCGTGTCTTTGTATTTCCTTCATATAAAAATGATGATGAAAAAATAAGGATGAAAATTAAAGGTGTTGTGATTACAGGATTTAAAGTTATTAAATTACAGGCTCCTAAACATATTATAAAACCCAATCTAGCATATCTTACAGTTCTTGTATATCCTTCTTTCTGACCTAAAAAATCTGATAAAAACATATGGACAACAAAAGCTTCAAAGATAACTGTTACTAAATTTGTAATATCAAAAAGCAGTTGTTCTTTCATACATATTTTTTATAAAATAAGAAGCTTACTTAAGCTAAATACACTTCAGATTTTACTTTTCCTTTCTGCATGTATATTTAAGCATCTACTTTAATTGTCAACCATTATAATATATGTCAGCTTAATATTGTTCTTTTTTCAACAGTATACAATAGATATATGTAAAAAACAACTTCAAATATTGACATATTTCTTTAATATATATCAATATTATCTTTATAACTTAAATACTATAGTAAACTTAGCTCCTTTTTTACCATTTTCCGCATATATACGTCCACCATGTTTATTTACAATAGATTTAACTATTGATAATCCAATTCCATGATTTCCCCCAACTCCCTTATAAAATCGTTCAAAAATATGAGGTAAATCGTCTTTATTAATCCCAATCCCATCATCTTCAACTACAACAACTATATTTTTTTGATTATATTTACATACTATTTTAATTTCACTCTTAGCATACCTTAAAGCATTTTCTATAAGATTCATAAATGCTTTGGATACATTTTTTTCATCACATTCAAATAGAACCATTTCTTCATCAAACTCATAAATAAATTTTATACCTTTATTTGCCGCTCTTACATTTTGTCTAGAACCACAGTTTGAAAGTACTTCCCTTAAATCACATTCTACAAGGTCATAATCTTTAGTTATATTATCAATTTTAGAAATATATAACAAATCTTCAACCATATCACTCAACCTATCACTTTCTTCAAGTATTATATCACTTGCATGTTTGCTATCTATTACATTATACTTTATGGCTTCTGCATAACCTTTAATGGACATAAGTGGAGTCCTAAGTTCATGAGAAGCATTTTGAAAAAATATTTTTTGTTCATTATCATACTTATCAAGATATTCAGCACTCTTATTCATAATATTTGAAAGTTCTACTAATTCCTTATCTGAAAAGTCAAAGTAAGTTCTTTTAAAATCTCCTTGACCCATTTTTTTTGCAAAACCACATAACTCTTTTATCGGCTTAGCAATTTTTTCAGATAAAACTACTGCTGTAAATATTGCTAATATCCCAGCAAAACACATTACAAATATCAATACAATATTTATCTTTTGAACTAGATTTAAAGTCTTTGATATATCTATAAAAAGAATCAAATATTTATCTTGTTCTCCATATATACTAGTAATTTTTACAGTCGAAATATAATAATCTTTACTTCCAGTGGATATACGTGTGTTTTCATCTGAGTTTAAGTCGAGTTTTTCATTTTGGATACACTTTTTAATCGATTCCATCTCATCAATATTCTTTAAGAAATCATCCTCTCTTGTTGGAAATATCAAGTTATACTTTGAATCAACCACCATAGCATCAGCATCTGATTGTGTTTCTGCCATCCTAACTTTATCTTGTACATTTCTCATAAAATTAGATAATGCTTTTGGAGGAAGCTTTCCATCATCTTGAGGAGGCTTAATAGGTCTAAAATTGCTATCCATATGTTCTACTATTTCTGTAGATTTTGTTAGTTCTTCATTTGCAGTCGTTTTTATGTACGTATCAAGCAATATATTAAAAGATACTAATATTATCATAAAGACTACAATTATTAAACACAATATGCTCAATAAAATTCTAGTTTTTATGCTTATATTTTTCTTTGAAAATTTTAATTTAAATATGGATTTAATCTTATTTCCTCTCTTTTTATCATTTTTATTTTCCATCTGAATTTTTCTCCTTTAATCTAAACCCAAAACCCCAGACAGTTTCTATCAAAATATTTGTATCTAAAATTTTTTTACGTAGTCTCTTTACCGTATCGTCAGCAGCTCTTGTCTCAACTTCTATATCATATCCCCATATTTTATTTAATAATTCATCTCTAGAAACTGCTCTGTCTCTATTTTCAAACAAATAAGTTAATAAGTTGTATTCATTTGGTGTTAAGTCTATATTGTCACTTTTATTTGTAACGATTTTATTTTTTTTATTTATTGTTATATCACCAAATTTCAATTCCATATCTACAGAATCACCATACTTATCATAAATTTGTTTCTTTTCAAATTCTATCCTTCTAAATATCGACTTTACTCTCATAACTAAAGACATTGGGCTAAATGGCTTTGTAAAATAATCATCACTACCCAAAGTTATCCCTGTAATATAATCTATATCTGTATCTCTTGCAGTAAGCATTATTATTGGAACAGTACTCTTCTCACGAAGTTTCGTACATACATCAAAACCACTTAAACCAGGCATCATTATATCTAGGATTACTAAGTCACACTCTTTTTTATTAAATTGCTCTAAAAGTTCGTCACCTGTTTTAAAATCCATAACATCATGGCCTTCATTTTTTAAGAATGTCTTTACCAAATTTCTTATATTATCTTCGTCATCTGCTATATAAATTAACTTATTCATACACTCACTCCTTAATAAACTCTTAATTTAAATTAAATAGTATAAATACATTGATTAAACAATAAAACCCCAATCTATAAGATAAATAATATTTTTTACTATATTTAAATTATATCAGCTTTTTATGGTACATTAGTTTTAAAATTGTTTAGATTTTAAGGCAATTTTAAGGCAAAAACAAATTATTATAGAATTTATCAGACTCAATACAAAATGTTATAAAATAATAATCCAACTTCTAACTATATTTATTCATTTTCTATCAAAACTTATATTTCTCAGACTTTTTATTGAATATTCAAACAATTAATATTATAGTTATATTAAGTAATACAGTTTACTTCAAGCATAAAAAACATTTATTCATATATCATACTTATTCCATTCTCAATTAATTTTATTGATTTCTTAAACTCATTGACAAAATTATATTTCAACAAAATAAAACTAGGTAAAGTATCTCTGAAGGGAGAATTTAAAATGAAAAAAACTCTTAGATATCTTTTATTTTTAATTATTCTATTAAGTATGTATTTTTTAGCTGTTAAATTAAATTTTGACTTCTATCGTAAATTTGGCACTGGTTTTATGCAAGACTTTAAAAAATTTATTTTTATTAATTTAATCTCCTCTGGTGGCATTGGTTTATTGTTAGGAACTGAATTATTTATTAAGGAGTATAAAAAAACTGGCAATTGGTATATTGATATTCCAAGATTAATCCTTCTCTGTCTTCCATCTTTTTTACTAACATTAATGCCTGTATTAATATTTATGTTTCCAGTTGGCAAAATTCCAATTATAGGTAGTTTTATTATGCTTGACCGAATACCACTTAATATAATAATTTTTAATATATTATTTGGATACTTCTTGATAACGAGTTTTCGTAAAAAATAATAACTAAATAACTTAAGTAAAAAATAGCTATCTTTAAATAAATTTTATTATTTAAAGATAGCTATTTTTTACTTAAACCCAATTATATTCTTATACTAATTTATAATCTTTTGGATTCAGTTTACTTGCTGCTGCTTCATCTACTATAACTATAGTATCTTTGTGAAGTTGAAGTATAGAACCAGGAACTTCTGGAGTTATATCCCCATAAACAGTTTTATATACTGCATCAGCTTTTTCTTCTCCTGAAGCTAAAAGTAATATTTTTTTAGATTTTAAAATTGAACCAATTCCCATACTTACAGCTTTTTTAGGAACATCTTCTCTTGATTCAAAGAATCTTGCATTAGCTTCTATTGTAGATTCTGTTAATTCAACTACATGAGTTCTTTTTGCAAATTTATTATCAGGTTCATTAAAACCTATATGAGCATTACGACCTATTCCAAGTACTTGTACATCTATACCACCTGCTCTATCAATAGAAGCTTCGTAATTTATACATTCTTTTTCAATATCATCAGCCATTCCATTTGGTAAATGAGTATTTTCTGACTTAATGTTTACATGATTAAACAGATTTTCTTTCATAAAATAATCATAACTTTGGTCATTAGATATTGGCAACTTATAGTATTCATCTAAATTAAAGCTTATTACATCTGAAAAATCTACTATATTTTCATTATATTTCTTAACTAAATCTCTATACATACCTATTGGCGTACTTCCCGTAGCTAATCCTAATATTGAATTTGGCTTTAAAACTATTTGAGCTGCTATCATTTCAGCTGCTTTTTTACTCATTCCATCATAATCTTTACATACTAATACTCTCATTTTGTTCCTCCTAAATTTTAGCTAATACTTTAATTGATATAAGTTTAATTTATTACTATTTTTATATAACTTTTATTTTATTTAAAGCTTATTTTTTACATTCTACATATTTTTGTATACTACTTCACCCAAGCATAGAGTCATCTTGCAGTCCAAGTTTTCATCAAACACAGCTATATCTGCATCTTTACCTATATCTAGACTTCCTTTTTTATCATTTATGCCTAAAGATGTTGCTGGGTTCAAGGATGCTAAATTAATTGCTTCATTTACTCTAAGGTTTGTATTATTTAAAAAGTTAAGTACCATTTTATTTAAAGATAATACACTACCAGCTAATGCACCATTTTCAAGTCTTGCTTCATTGCCTTTTACTATAACTTTTTGACCTCCAAGAGCATAATTTCCATCTTCAAGCCCACCCGCTTCAATAGAATCCGTTATTAAAATCAATTTTTCTCTACCTTTGTTGTTCAATATAAATTGAAATAAATCTTTATTTATATGGATTGTATCTGCTATTAATTCACTATATACATCAGTTGTAAGTGCTGCACCAACAACACCAGGATCTCTATGGTTTAATCCAGTCATTGCATTAAACATATGAGTTATATTTGTTACACCTAAGTTTATAGCTTCTTTAGCTTGCTCATAACTTGCATTACTGTGACCTATAGATAAAACTATATTTGTACATCTTTTGATTTCTCTAGTAAAGTCAAAGTCTATATCCTTTTCTGGAGCATAAGTTATTACCTTTATAACATTCTTGTATTCTTTGATAAATTCATATTTTGAATTTATTATAAATTTTTCATTTTGTGCCCCCTTATAATTTTCATTTATAAAAGGTCCTTCTAAATGTGCTCCTAATACTTGAGCTCCTCCAAGTTTTCTACTTTTAGCTTTTTTGATAACTTCAAGTGCATCATAAACATGCTCTTTATCCATTGTCATTGTAGTTGGAAGAAAAGATGTTACACCATGTCTCATTATTGATTTTGAAATTGTCTCTATAGATTCATCAGTTGAATCCATTGTGTCTTTTCCCATGTTTCCATGTATATGAATATCAATAAGACCTGGAGAGATATATTTACCACCAACATCTATAACTTCACAATCATTTGGTATCTCATCAGATATATCAATTATTTTTTCATCAAATACTAGTACTTTGTTTTCTAAAATTTGATTCTTTAATATTATTTTCCCATTAATTAAACATTTCACCTTATTCACCTACTCACTCAATACTATTTCATATTGATATTTATCTGTTCTAAATATCGATATGGTATACTCTATAGGATTACCTTCTTTATTATAAGAATTCCTATGAAGTTTAAGGGCCAAAGAACCTTCTTCTGTTTCAAGTAGCTTACTTTCTTCATCTGAAAGTATAATTGGCTCCATTACTTGCTCAGCTTTTTGTATCTTATAGCCATATTTCTCATTCAAAACTCTATATAATGAAGAATTATCTAATATTCCTTTTGTAAGACCTTTACACATTTCTTCTGATAGATACACTATTTCTAATCCAAATGGCTCTCCATCTGTATATCTAAGTCTAATAATTTTATATATATTTGTTGTATTATCACTTATTCCAAGCTTTCTTTTTACTAAATCGTCTGGTAGTTCCATCTCAAAGGATAATATATCAGTTCTTATGTTTACTCCTTTTTCTTTCATTACATCAGTAAAACCTTTTACATTTGAAAACTGATACTTCTTTTTTTGCTTTGCGACGAATGTACCCTTTCCTTGTACCCTATAAAGAAGACCTTCTGTAACTAAGCCAACAATAGTTTTATTCACTGTCATGCGACTTACATTTTGTATATTACAAAGTTCTCTTTCTGGTATTATTGCATCACCTTCTTTAAGTTCACCAGTTTCTATCATCTCTCTTATTATGGCACTTAGTTGAGTATGCAATGGTATATTACTAGATTTATCCACTATTTTCATAAAATCACCACTTTTCAATATGGTATATACCAATTTTGGTATATACCAATTATACTTTAAAAGAAAATTTATTTCAATACTTTTAACTTATTTTGTAAAAATTTTAGGGAAATCTAAAGACAAAAAAGAAATTGGAGTTTATACTATATAAGAAGCTAAATAATTGAAAATGCATGAATAATTACATTATTTATTATAAATTTCACTAATACTAATATATATACTGTGAAACACTACTACATAAGAGTAGTATAACTAAATTGTAAATATAAAATGAGAGGATGATTTTAATTTGATAAAAATAGGTGATTTTAATAAACTTATAGTAAAAAGAAAAACAGAATTTGGATATTTCCTAGATGGACAAACTAATAACACCAAGGATGATGTGCTTCTTCACAATAGATTAATAGGAAAAAATGAAATAAATATAGGCGATGAAGTAGATGCTTTCATATTTAAAGATTCTGATGACAGAACTGCTGCAACTTTAATACCTCCTTTAGCTAAAGTTGGAGATGTTGCTTATCTAAAAGTGGTTGATAACACTGACATTGGTACTTTTATAGATATGGGGCTTACAAAAGACATACTAGTTCCTTTTAAATCTAAGACCTATCCATTGTTTAGAGATGAAAAATATTTATTTTATATATATTTGGATAAAAGCGGAAGAATCGCTGCTACTACAGACATAGATTCATATTTAGAAACAGACCATACTTACAATGTAGGAGATATGGTAAATGGAGTTGTATATGGGTTCCAAACCAATAACTCTGCTATGATATGTGTTGACAATAAATATGCTGGTGTAATCCTTCATAATGAATACTTTACAGAATTAAAAGCTGGAGATGTTCTTGAAAATTTACATGTTATAAAAATATATGATGATGGTAAATTAGGGCTTTCTCCTAGAGGAAACAGAAAAGATGAACTTGATACCTTAGAAAATAAAATTTTAAGCTATTTAGAAGGTTCAGATGGATATATGAGATTTAATGATAAATCTGACCCTAAAGATATTTCTATCTTATTTAATTCAAGTAAGAAAAATTTCAAACGTGCTCTTGGAGTACTTATGAAGAAAGATTTAATTTATCAAGATGAAGATGGAACTTATTTAAAATAAATTATATAACACAAAAATCGAAGTAAAAATGAAAGATATTTTCTATTTCATATTTACTTCGATTTTTTATTTAGGTTACTACCTATATTTATTGTGCATTTACTACATCTATTATGTCTAGTTCACAAATCTTTTTAATTGGTTTTCTTACTGAAAGTAAAGTTATTATTATCATAGTTACCACAATGATAAACAGCAAATCAAAAGGTATTTGCCACTCTATATGAAACTTTAATGTTACTAAAGATACAAATATATACCTATGTAATATTAATCCAAGTACACTCCCCAGTAAACAACCACTTAAAGCATATGTACTTGACTCTACTATTACCATTTTTCTTAATTGCTTATTGGACATGCCTATTGCACGCATAATACCATAGTAATTTATTCTACTTGTAACACTTATATTCATACTGTTTATGATATTAAACATACTTATAATGGCAATTATAAATACAAACCCATATACAAAAATTGCCATAGTGTAAAATGAATTTCTAGCTTCTAAGTTACCTTGTCGCTTATCTCGAACCTCTAAATTATCATCTAGTACACTTCTTATATTTTGAATTAAATTTCCAGGAGCATCTTCATCAACTTGAGTATCAATTATTACATAGTCTTTCATACCTGTTACATTTGTAAAAGTATTTTCAGATGTTATAATATTTCCAATATATTTATCTTCATTAGTAGTGAATACTACTGGTATTTTTGATTTATCAACACCCATACTATGTAAGTATCCAGCTATATTATAATCATGTTCTACCAATGCTCTTTTATAATCATTGGTTATATTTACAACTACTATTTGACCTACTACTATAAACATCAATAAAACGGATATAATAACCCAAAAAAATATTTTTATGTCTTTATTAGAAAATATCTTCATATTAACACCCTCACTTTATAACATTCCATTTGTAACCCATTCTTCTAAATGTTAATAGAAATTTTGGATTTTCAGGATTATCTTCAATCTTATTTCTAAGCCTTCTTACATATACTGACAGAGTGTTATCATCTACAAAACTACCATTTCCATCCCATAACTTGTCCAATATATTTTTTCTTGTAAGTATGATATTTTTATTTTTCATAAATAGGCACAATAATTTATATTCTGCTGTAGTAAGCTCCAGCTCAATTTCATTTTTAAAAACACGATTTTCAAGTAATTTAACAGTAATACTATTTGACTTTAGTTCAGTTACATTTTCATTTGTAAAATTATAACGCCTAAGTAAAGCTTTTATTCTTGAAATTAACTCATTTAATTTAAAAGGTTTTGTTATGTAATCATCTCCACCCATATCAAGCCCCATCACTACATTTACTTCTTCATCAGAAGCAGTTAAAAATATAATTGGCACATTAGAAACTTCTCTTACCTTTTTACAAATATCAAAACCATTACCATCAGGTAAGGATACATCCAAAATCAGTAAATCATAATTTTTTTCTTTGTACATTCGCAATGCTTCTTTTACTGTTCTTGCTATATCAACACTAAAGCCACTCTTTTGTATAGAAAATTCTAATCCATATATCAAGCTTAAATCATCTTCAACCAACAATATACTACTCATCTCAATCACTTCCATTTTATTTATTTTTATTTTTCATTTATTATATACTTAACTTATTATATTTTTACTCTTTTAAAAATACAATACCTTGAAATCAATGATTTAAATATTTTAAAATTATTTTTATATAATTTTATATCATTAATCTAATACTTTGAAATCCTAATAATTAAAAAAGCTTAAAATACACTAAGTATTCTAAGCTTTTTTTAATCACATTTTATATATTTGTATTATTTATTTTTTAAAATACTATTTTCAATACTGACTTTATCAAACATTTCACTATCTTTACTATTATCTATAAAAATATCACTTATATTTCTAATATTTGTTGAATAGTTGCCACTAATTCCCATCTTATCGAAATTCATATTCCCTAGCTTTTGTATCACAAATCCCATTGATGCAAGTAAAATAGCAAATATTATATACTGACTAAAGTTACTCATATAATAATTTATAATAGTATATTCATTTCCTGTGAATGCCAACTGTTTTGTAGATAGCATAGTATATATGTATTCAGTACAATTTATAAATACATATATACCATAAATAACCAACATGACAGACAAACAATACATTGTAATTGAAACCTTTGATATTTTTTTTAATTGTTTAACTCTAAAAGCTTTTTTCAACTTCTCAATAAAATTTTTCACTTTAACTCCTCCAATACATTATTTAATAAAATATAATAATATTAGTATATAGAGTTAATGTGTTTATAGTATTAAGTTTTCATGAAGTTTATATGAGTTATTGATTTTGTATAAGCTTATTTCCAGCGTTTTAATTTTGGAAAGAAATTATTCATCATACTTCTTGCTTCATCTTCAGTCATACCTTTATTACTTTGAACCATAGGAGGTATACAGATTTCTATCATCTCTTTCATACTTATATCAGCAGTAAATTCACCATCTTTAAAACAATAACTACAGTAATCATCACTTTTACTTCCATCTTTATTTGTTCCATACAATTCATTAGTACATCCCATTGGCATGCCACAACATTGACAAAATCTAGTTTCTTCCATATATAATCACTCCTTGTATATTTTTCTTTGGCTCTTGACCATATTTAAATTATAGCAATATTAATATGACATGATTATGTCATATTAACAATAAAAAGACTAATAAAATTATATATTAATATATAAATTCTATTAGTCTATATTTTATTTACTCACTTAAGTTTTGGATTCTTAAATAAAAATTATATTCTATTTACTTTAGTCTTTATTGCTGCTTCTTTAACTGCTTCAGCAACATTTTTTACTACATTTTTGTTAAATACATCTGGTAATATATACTCTGGACATATTTCTTCATCAGTTATTGTATTAGCAATTGCATATGCAGCCGCTATTTTCATTTCTTCATTTATTTCTTTAGCTTTCACATCAAGTGCCCCTCTAAATATTCCTGGAAATGCTAAAACATTATTAACTTGATTAGGGAAATCTGAACGACCAGTTCCCATTATAAACGCTCCACCTAGTTTTGCTTCCTCTGGCATTATTTCTGGAGTAGGATTTGCCATTGCTAATATTATTGGTTTTTCAGACATACTTTCAACCATTTCTTTTGTTACAGTTTTTGGACCTGAAACACCTATGAATACATCTTTACCTTTTATAACATCTTTCAAAGAACCTTTTTCATTTCTTATATTAGTTACATCTAACATTTCTTTTTGAACCAAATTTAATCTTTCCATGTTGGCTTCCAGTGCACCACTTCTGTTACATAATACTATATTTTTAACATTCATTTTAAGTAATATTTTTGCTATTGCTATACCTGCAGCACCTGCTCCATTTATAACTATTTCTAAATCTTCTATTTTTTTGTTTTCAATTAACTTTATTGCATTTATTATTGCTGCTGCCACTACTATTGCGGTACCGTGTTGGTCATCATGAAAAACAGGTATACTCAAAGATTTTTTTAATCTATCCTCTATTTCAAAACATCTTGGAGAAGATATATCCTCTAAATTTATTCCACCAAATACTGGTTCCATTAATTCCACAGACTTAACTATTTCATCTACATCATTAGTCTTTAAACATATTGGAAAGGCATCTACATCTCCAAATTGCTTAAATAATATAGATTTACCTTCCATAACAGGTATAGCTGCTTCAGCACCAATATTGCCTAATCCAAGTACAGCACTTCCATCACTAACTACTGCTACTAAATTACCTTTAGAAGTATATCTATAAACATCCTCTTGATTTTCATGTATTTTTAGACAAGGCTCTGCAACACCTGGCGTATATGCTGTTGATAAATCATCCTTAGTTTTAACTTCTACCTTACTTTCTACATTTATTTTCCCTTTATTAATTTCATGCATTTCTAATGCCAATTTTGCATAATCCTTAGACATCAATCTTCCTCCTTAAAATGTTTACAATTAAATTGTTTTGTATATTTAGTATTTATATAAATTTTCAAAATTTATTTACATTCATAAATTGCTCTTCCTTGTTCATAGATATTATTTCCATAACTATCTATAGCTACTGTAAGTTTAAGGTCTTCTACTACAATCTTTCTTATAGCTTCAGGTCCTAAGTCTTCATATGCAATAATTTCACATGATTTTATAGAATTTGAAATGTATGCACCAGCTCCTCCTATTGCTGCAAGGTAAACTGCTCCATACTTCTCCATACCTTGTATAACTTCTTCACTTCTTTTTCCTTTACCTATCATCAATCTAAGACCTCTCTCTAAAAGAGGTATCGTCAAATCATCCATTCTATAACTCGTCGTTGGACCTGCTGCTCCTATAACTTCTCCTGGTTTTGTTGGAGTAGGACCTACATAGTATATACCTTGACCATTTACATCGAATGGTAACTCTTCACCTTTATTTATACAATCTATCAATCTTTTATGAGCTGCATCTCTTGCTGTATAAAGTATACCACTTAGACTAATTGTATCTCCACAATTTAACTTAGCTATATCAATCTCACTTACAGGTGTAGTTATCTTTATCATTTTATTTTTCCTCCTAAATTACTACCTTTTTATGTCTTGATGCATGGCAGTTTATATTTACAACAACAGGAAGACCTGCTATATGTGTAGGAAAAGTCTCTATATTTAAACCTAAAGCTGTTGTAGTTCCTCCTAACCCCTGAGGTCCTATCCCCAATTTATTAATAGAGGCTAATAATTCACTTTCTAATTTTGCAATATTTTCATCTTCATTAAATTCGCCTAGTTCTCTAAAAAGTGCTTTTTTAGCTATTTGAGCACATTTATCTACAGTTCCACCTATACCAACTCCAATTACCATAGGAGGGCATGGATTAGGTCCAGCTTCTGAAACTGTATCAATAATAAATTTTTTAATTCCTTCTAATCCATCTGATGGCTTTAACATCTTCATTTTACTCATATTTTCGCTTCCAAATCCCTTAGCAGCAAACTCTATTTTAATTTCATCGCCTTTTACCATTTCATAATGAATAATGGCAGGAGTATTATCCTTTGTATTTATTCTACTAATTGGACTTACAACAGATTTTCTCAAATATCCTTCCTCGTACCCTTGTCTTACTCCCTCATTTATAGCATCAGTAATTGTATCTCCTTCAACTAAAACCTCTTGTCCTATTTCAACAAAAAATACAGCCATACCAGTATCTTGGCATATTGGTATATTTTTTCCCTTTGCTATTTCAGCATTTTCAACTAATATATTTAATATATTTTTTCCAACTTCACTTTTTTCAGTTTTAGCTTTCTCTTTTATACAGCTTAAGACATCATCTCCTAAGTATAAACTAGCTTCTATGCAAAGTTTTTTTACTTGTTCAACAATTTGTTCAGATTTTATCTTCCTCAAGCGAACATCCCTCCATTACTTTATAAAAAATATTCGTAATCATATTTACACTTTACCATCATTTTTAAAATTTCTCAATATTTTTATATCAATTACATAATAGTAGTTAAATGTTTATTTTTAAGTCATTATTTATTTTATTAATCATATAATTTTTTGTCATCAATTTTTTATCTGAAATATCTATTTTTTTATTACATCTGTAAACTCTACTTTTATAAGTTTCTGTAAATCAAGTGGTGATAATTCTATTTGGTATCCTATTTTTCCAGCACTTACTATAATTGTATCTAATTGTTTTGCACTTTCATTTACAAAAGTCTTATAAAGCTTCTTCATCCCTACAGGAGAACAACCACCTCTAATATATCCTGTAAGCTTATTTATATCTTTTACATGAATCATATCCACACTTTTTTCTTTAGCTACTTTTGCAGCTTTTTTTAAGTCTAAATTTTCATGTACTGGTATTACATATACATAAATACTCTTACTAACTCCTTGAGTTACTAGAGTCTTATATACTTCATTTACATCTCTTCCTATATCATGTGCTACCTCTACACCATCTACATGTTCACTTTTGACTTCATAAGATAGTACCTTATAATCAATTTTGTTTGAATCTAAAATTCTCATAGCATTAGTTTTTACTTTAATCATACATTCACTTCCTTTTTATAAAATACGAACATTATCCATATTTTCGAATATTCTGTACTATTTTAATAGAGTATTATAGTTAAAATAATTATATTTTAAAACAACAATATTATTATAACTCTATATTAACTTCAAAACTTCATTTTTTTCCAATTCACTAGAATTTTTTAGTTCTTTTTTTATTCTCATAGGAGAATCTCCTAAAATAAAGATATTATCTGCTAAAAATAATGCTTCTTCAATATCATGAGTTACAAATAAAACAGTTCTTTTTTCTTTTTTAAGTATGTCTTTAAAATTATCCATTATTATTTGTTTATTCTTTGCATCAATAGATTTAAAAGGTTCATCCATTATAATAGTCTTTGATGGATAGATAAATGCTCTAGCAATATTCACTCTTTGCCTAAGCCCTCCACTAAGCATCTGAGGATAAAATTTTTTATATTTAATAATTCCAACCAAATCTAAATATTCATCACAAACTTTATCTAATTGAGTTTTACTGTAGTGTTTATTTACAACTATCTTTATATTTTCTTCTACAGTTAGCCAATCTATTAGCCTATCTTCTTGAAATATGTAACTTACATCTATCTTACTCCCAATTTTATTTGAACTTTCTTTAATATTTAAATTACAAGTATCATTTTCTATAATACCACTTATTATATTTAAGAGAGTAGTTTTTCCACATCCAGATTTCCCAAGTATACAGTTAACATTATCTATATTAAAATCAATATTAAAATTTTTAAATATAATATGATTATCATATTTTTTATTTATATTCTCAATACTTAACCTTATCTTTTCCATAAAAAAGCTCTCCTTGACAAAAATTTTTGAGCTACTTGTAAAATGACTGATATTAAAACTATTATAATTATCCATGCAAATATCCCAGATGTATTAAAATTAATTTTTTCAGTTTGTATCATAGTCCCAATACCATATGTAGGCTGACTATATACCTCTCCTGCTATAGCGACTTTTAAGCTTAATGAAAATGTCGATACTAATATAGATATAATTTGAAATTTTATAGCTGGTAAATAGATTTTCAACACCTTATCTATAAACCTTATCTTATACACGCTTGCCATTTCTAATAAATTTTTATCAATATTCAATATTGCTCCTAAAACACTCTCGTATAAGATTGGAAAAACTATAGTAAACCCAACTATAAAAGGTGTAGTATCTTTTTTAAACCAAATTAGTGCAAGTATTACTAATATCATCGTTGGTATTGAACGTGCTAGAGCATTAATTGGCTTTAATAAATTTCTAAAAATCCTGCTTAAGTATGCTACTATAGACAATATGATAGCAAAAATCAAAGCAAATAAAAAACTAAAAAAACATCTACCTATTGAGTAAAGTATGTCTATATAGAAATTAGAATTCAATGCTATTTCTTTGATACTACTAGAGACTTGATTTATAGTTGGCAAGAATATATCATTGTTAATTTTTAAAGCAATAATTTGCCACAAAAATAAGAGGATAACACAAGAAAGTGTTACCTCTAATTTGTCTATAAATTGTTCTTTAATTTTCTTATTTTTCAACAAAGTATATTGCTTCATCTGGCACTTTGCCTCCTACTGTCTTATCATCAAAATTAGCTAATTTTTCATAGTAGTTTTTGTAATCATTAATCATATCTTTAACTGGAATATACTTTAAATTAGCTCTTTCAAGAGCTTTGCCTATTATTTTAGGTTCAGTAGATATTTCTATCTCCTCAGAATATTTACCTAATTCCTCAGGATTTTTATTTGCCCAATCTACACTATTTGATAATTGTCCTAAGAAAGAATCTACAAATTCTTTATTATCTCTTAAAAAATCAGATTTGATAATTAATGTAGATTGAGGATATCCATCCTTTGAACCACTTACTTCTTTCCATGAATCATTTAAACTTTTTATAATTTTTATATTTGGATTTTTGGACATTAAAGCACTAAGTGCAGGTTCTGGAACAATCCCTGTTGTAATTTTTCCTGTAGCCAATAATGGTACTAATTCACTTGCAGAGTTTACATAATTAAAATTTATATCTGCTGGATTTATATCCTTTTGTGATAAAAGACTTCTTATTGTTATATCTGGAGTAAGACCTTTCCCTGTACATCCAACTTCTTTCCCAATTAAATCAGAATAATCCTTTATATCATCTGTTGATACTAAATAAAGAGACCCCATACCTACAGTACCAACTATATTATAACTTGAAGTTTTATTATATGCTATTGCAGCCATATTTGATGGAACTATAGCTATATCTACATCTTTTTTCATTACTCTAGTAGAAATTGCCTCTGGTGTTTTCTCAATGCTATAAATTGTTTCATATCCATCTTTAATTGCTGGATTTTCATTTGCTAATTTCGCTACTGCTACCGCTGGCAATCCATCTGGAACAGCTACCTTTACTTCTTTAACAACTGCTGGTTCTTCTTTTGGCTTTTCATTTTGTCCTTGTGAACACCCCACTAAAAAAATTACACTTAATGCTGCTGATAACATTATATAAATATACTTTTTCATCTCTTCCTCCCGAAACTAACTTTTTATAAAATAATTATATTTATTTATATTAATTTCTGTTAATTTATCGAATAATCCTTCTTATTTAAATAATTTTATTTACTATTTACCTACACTCTATTTTAATATTTTTTCTTTCTCTTACTTGGACTTTTTTGTTGTTTTTTATTGTTTCTATTATTTGCATTATATTTTTTATTTTCAGTAGAAGACTTAGACTTATTTTTATTAGAATTATTTCTATTAAAATAAGGTTTCTCATCCTTTGGTTTTATTAGACATCTATGTCCAAAACCTATCAAATCCTCTCTTCCAGCTTCAACTAGTGCAGAATATACCAAGTCATAGTTTCTAGGTGCTCTATACTGTAATAAAGCTCTTTGCATTGCTTTGTCTCGTTTTGATTTTGGGACATAAACTGGCTTCATTGTAAGTGGGTCTATTCCTGTATAAAACATTGTAGTTGACAGTGTCCCAGGAGTTGGATAAAAATCTTGAACTTGCTCTGGTTGATAATGAGTATCCCTCAAATATTCAGCTAACTCTATGGCACTATTTAGTGTAGACCCTGGATGACTAGACATTAAATATGGTATCAAATATTGTTTTTTACCTAATTCTTCATTTATAGCAAAAAATTTCTGTCTAAACTTATCATAAGTTTTTCCTGCTGGCTTTTGCATATATTCTAAAACTTCTTCTGATATATGTTCTGGAGCCACCTTCAATTGACCACTTACATGATGTTCTATTAGCTCTCTAAGAAACTTATTATTTTTATCTGCCATTACATAATCATACCTAATACCAGAGCGTACAAACACTTTTTTTATGTTAGGTAATTTTCTTACAGCTCTAAGTAAATGTAGATACTCACTATGGTCTGCATCTAAGTTTTTACATGGTGATGGTGATAAACATTGTCTATTTTTACATGCACCTTTAGTAATTTGTTTGTTACATGCTGGTCTTCTAAAATTAGCTGTTGGACCTCCAACATCATGTATATATCCTTTAAAATCATTTAATTTTGTTATTCCTACTGCTTCATCAATAATTGATTTCTCACTTCTACTTTGAACAGCTCTTCCCTGATGAAAGGTTATTGCACAAAATGAACAACTACCAAAACACCCTCTTGAACTTACTATGCTAAATTTCACTTCTTCTATAGCTGGTATACCACCAGATTTCTCATATACAGGATGATATGTTTTTTGATATGGTAATCCATAAACTTCATCCAATTCTTCTCTATTTAGAGGTTTCTCTGGCTTATTTTGAACTAAATACTTACTTCCATGAGGTTGAACAATTATGTTTCCTCTAAATGGGTCTTGTTCATCATATTGAATTTTAAAAGCCTCTACATATTTCATTTTATCTTCACATATTTCTTTATATGATGGAATCAATATATAGTTATCGTATATTTCTTCTAGTGTATCTGCAACATAACATGTCCCATCAATATGTCTAATATATTTGGGGTCATATCCATCATTAAGTGCATTAGCTACATCCACAATCTGCTTTTCACTCATTCCATAAACTAATAAATCTGCTCCACTATCTATCAACATTGACTTTCTAACCTTATCACTCCAATAATCATAATGGGCAAATCTTCTTAAACTAGCTTCAATTCCTCCTATTACTATTGCAACATCGCTATATGCTTCTCTTATTTTATTACAATAGACTATTGTGGCTCTATCTGGTCTATAACCCATTTTTCCACCAGGAGAATACATATCCTTATCTCTATGCTTCTTACTCACTGAATAGTGATTCACCATTGAATCCATATTCCCTGCATTAACCAAAAATCCAAGTCTAGGCTTTCCTAATTTCATAAAATCATCTGTCGTCTTCCAATTTGGTTGTGCTATTATACCTACCTTATATCCAGCATTTTCTAAAACTCTAGATATTATTGCTGTACCAAAACTATGATGGTCTACATATGCATCACCTGTAACCAACACAAAGTCTAGCTCTTCCCATCCTCTATCTATCATATCTTGTTTACTTATTGGTAAAAACCTATTTTCCATATCATCACCTGCTCAATGTATATTTAACAAATACTTTCTTAAAATTAAAAGTATCTTTTAATTTTGTTCTTAACGCTTAATTATAACACAAAAAATACTTAAAACCACAACTTAAATAATTTATATGAACGTTTTAGGTTCAATAAATCAAAATTGTGATTTTAAGTAAATCTATAATACAGTAGTTTAAACGTTTTATTCAATTAGTTAGGAAATCTTTACAAGAAGCTCATTTAAATATTTGCTTCAGACTCAACACTATTTACTTCACTACCAAATATTAAACATGCATCTTTACCATCAAACCATTTTAAAGCTGTTGCCGTTATATTTACATTTACACCAAACTTTTTGTTACGCATAAATGATTTACAAGTATCAGTTCCATCTTTTAAACAACTCATAGGGCATTTTCTACATTGTTTATTCTGATTGTTCCATAGTACTTTATAACATAAATCACCTACATGTGTATCTGGGGCTGACTCAAGCATCTTTTTATTGATAAATAACAGTTCATATGTGTTTCTGTCAACAACATAAGCCCATATGTCCATGTTATCCATTACAGACTTTTGAACTTCTAAAGATTCTTCTAGCTTACTTTGGATACGCATTTTTAATAAAAACACACTAAGCGTCTTGGAAATAAATGTCAGTGTATCCACTTCATCACTGGTCCACATACGATTATATGAACATTCATCAAATCCTACAAATCCTCTAAATTCATTACCTTCTAAAATTTTACATTGTAATATTGAACATATCCCTTGTGCTTTAAGCAAATTTTTTAAATCGCTATTGAGATTATCAACATCATTACAATAAAATAATCCATCTGCATTAAAATTTAAAAGATAATTGCCTAAATGACCATAGTAAATATTCTTAAGATTATCAATTTCTGCTGTTATTCCTTCATTACACCATTCAAATGTATTTTTACAGTAGAGGTTATCATCTGAGTTTTCAAATATATAGACTCGACTCACATTAAAATGTTTACCCACAATATCAAGAATCAAATTTACAGCCATTTCTATATTATTTGATTCATACAATATATCAAATATATAATTTGTAATATGTTCCTTAAAAGACCTTGCTACATTGGTATTTTCATCTGTATTTCTTGTATTTGCTATATATTGTACTTTATCAATTTTTTTATCATACAAGGCATAACGATTCTTTCCTTTACCCTTAGCTGAATAAAGAGCTATGTCCGCATTTCTAAATAACTGCATGTAATCTGTTCCATCTTTTGGAAATCTAGCAATCCCTACACTCAAAGATATTTTATAATTATATCCTTTACCTACAAAAGACCTCTCAAACGTTTTGACCAATTCCTCTGCTTTGTTCATAATATCTTTTGTTTCAGAAATATCTTTCATAAAAACAATGAACTCATCTCCACCAATTCTTCCTACTATATCAGATGCTCTAAATAAATTTATTAAATCACTTGCAATTTCACTTAATACAGCATCACCATATAAATGACCTAAATTATCATTTATACCTTTAAAGTCATCAATATCAATAATCATTAAAGTACCTTGTCTGTTTTTATCCAATGTTATATATTCTTCTATAAGTGCTTGTGATGCTTTTTTATTATATAAACCTGTTAGTGGGTCTTTTTCCGCTCTCTCTTTTAATTTTTCAGCTTCTCGTTTTGATTCATCAATATCAGTTAAACTACCTACAACTTTATAAGGTATCCCATTATCATCAAACAGTGTCGTTGCTTTTATACTAAACCATGCATAAGTGGTATCTCTAACTCTAAGTCTAATCTCACACTCCTCATACTCACTTCCTGATGAAGTGAGCTTAGTTAATAAAATAAACTTATCTATATCATCATGATATATATCAACTGATTTAGTTATATTTTTCGTTGCATTTTCAGTTATAGGGTCATAACCAAATTTATTATACCAATTAGGAGAAATACTCATTTGGTCTTTTTCTATATTCCATTCAACTATAATATTTTGTGTCTGCTTTATAATAATCTCATGACGTTCTTCACTCTTTTTAAGCTCTTGCTCTAATAATTTAGCAGAAGTAATATCGACAATTACACTACATAGTACTGAGTTTCCATTTTCATCAACTATTTTTCTTCCTTTTAATAAAATCCATATAATACTACCATCTCGTTTTTCAACTCTTCGTTCGCATGCAAATGTATCATTTACTTTAAGTTGCTTATTTATATCATCAATCATTCCAGCTCTATCATCTCTGAAAATCAGCTTGATTAATTTATTATCTAATTCATCTTCTAACTGTTTACGTGTGTATCCAATCATATTTAAATAACCTTCATTTAAATATATACTATCAAAATCATCATTTATCTCAGTTATCACTATTCCACCAACAATGCTATCATTGATAGTCTCTATTTCAAACCTTTTTGAGTCTAATTCTTCTTGTATTTTCTTGAGTTCTGTTATATCAGTTAAGACTCCCTGTATATACTCATTCCCTTTACTATCTTTTATAGATTTACTTCTATCTAAAACCCAAATTATACTTCCATCTTTTTTTACAATTCTATATTCAACTTCAATTTTATCTTGTCTTTTTAATTGATTCAAAACGATACTATTAACCTTGTCTACATCTTCTTTATAAATCATATTTTTAAATTTATTTTTAAAAACTACATCTAAATCCTCTTCAGAATAACCTGTAAGTTCCAAAAACCCCTGACTTACATAAGTCATAGTCATATATTTATCTTTTAAGCAGTTTTTAACACCTCCTAATATATTATCAGTAAGTGCCTTAAATTTTTCTTTTTCATTTATAATAGTCTTAGTATTGTTATTTATAATATAAGCTATATATACAACAAAAATTAATATAACTAATAATATTTCTAATGCAAATATGTATACATCATACGAAATATTATCTGACTGAATATATACTACTTCACTTGGTACAACAGAAAAAATATACCAATCATTAATTCCAAGTGGTTGATAATTTAACATAAATTTCTCATTATCTAAATTATAGTTAGAATATCCAGATTTATCATTTTTAATATTTTCTTTTATAACTTTTAAACAATTTACTTCCTCACAATTATCCTTATTAAAAAGTTTAAATACACATGATAACATTTTACTATTTTCGTTTGTATTTTGAGCAATTACATCTCCATTTTTTTTGGCAATATAAACGTGTGCTTTTTTATCAAATGCAGATAAGCCTAATAATTCATTCAATTTAGTTGAATCATAAGCTCCACTTAAAACACCTGCTACTTTTCCATCTTTATAGATAGGAGTAGCTAAAACTATTATTTCTTTCTTATCAATAATGGATTTTAAAGATTCTGATATGTTTTTTTCTCCATTTTTAGCTTTTTTAAAATAATCTCTATCTTTTAAATTAGTAATAATTCCATCATTAGAATAACTTTTTCCATCCAGTGTAGAAACAGACATTCTAATTAAAGAACTTCGCTTTACTCCAGACTCCATTAAATTAATCATCATATCATTATTTATATTATCTAAATTTCCCATAAAACTAGCAATAGATTCAAGCATGTCAAATTGACCACTAAGTTTTGTCTTAAGATTAATTATGTTATGCTCCGTAAATTCTGACAAATATGTATGCGTGGTCTCTTTCAACTTATTATCCAATTTAAACTTAAACTTAAAAATAGCCCCACAGGTTAAAATAATTATAATAATAAACAAGATACTAATACCTAAAATTTTTGGCTTTAGTCTGTTCACCATACTCACATCCTCATTACATATAATATATTATATGTTTATATTATATCTTCCTATTTTTATACATATTTTATTTCTTCCTATATTAGAATCAAACAACATATAGTTAAATTTATCTATAAAATTTTCATTTTACACTTCTTTTAATTATATATTAATTGATGTATAAAAATTATTCTCTTTTGTAATACTTATATTAATAAATTCCTTATAATTCTTTTCATGCTTATAAATACCTCAATCAATTTTTTAAGTTCCTCTTAGATAAGATACTATTTAACATTGTCCCACTTTAATTTAAAGATAAAATTAAACTCAATATATCCTCATTTTCAACACTTTAATTTTAATGAATATTTTAAAAATATAACTTAATTTTCTTTTGATTTTAATAAGGCTTAATAACATAGTATATACTAATTATTATTCATTATTTTTCTAATTAATCACTATACTTTTTATATAATCAATCCTATTTCCAGATTGAATTACCATTTTCTTAAGCTTCAACACTATAAAATAATTATAAGCTTCATACTCATCCTTGAAACTTAGTTTCCGAATAATAATTCTAGCATGTCACTTTAATATCCTTTTATTTTTCTAATTTTGCTCATATAACAATATAGTCTATACTAATAACAAATATCTTTTAACGCTTATTATAAATACTGTTTATATAAATTTCCATTCTAAATTATAACATACAATATTACTCTATTTCTGTTAAATGTAAATTTTTACCATATAAAAATCTAAAAAAAAGATAGCTTTTTAGAAAAACTATCTCTTATAATTTAAAATTACTATACTATTATTTTTAATTAAAAATTAAAGGCTAAAAAGTAGTAGAGTTTACTTTTTAGCCTTTAATTTTATTAATTATTCATTTATTTCGTGTAAGAATAGCCCACATCTTACCTTAGGTTCAAACCATGTTGACTTAGCTGGCATTATCTTGCCTGCATCTGCTACTTTTATTAAATCCTCAATACTAGTAGGATACATTGCAAACGCTACCTTCATATCTTCATTAACTCTTCTTTCTAATTCCTCAATACCTCTAATTCCACCAATAAAATCAATTCTTTTATCTACTCTAGGATTTTCAATTCCTAAAATAGCATCAATCACATAATTTTGTAGTATAGAAATATCTAATGAGTCAACTGGGTCTTCTATGTCTAATAAATTCTTATTTGCCTTCATTTTGTACCATTTATCACCTAGATACATTCCGAAAGTTCCTTTTTTGTCAGGTTTATATTTTTCTTTACCTTTCATTTGTTCTACATCAAAATTTTCTTTTATTTTATTTATAAATTCTTCTTCATTTAAACCATTTAAGTCTTTGATAACTCTATTATAATCTAAAACCATTAGATTTTCATCTGGTGCAATCATTGCTATAAAATAATTAAATTCTTCTTTTCCAGTATAGTTTGGATTTTTAGCTCTCATTTCTTTAGCTACATTTTCTGCTGAAGCTGTTCTATGATGACCATCTGCAATATATAAATAATCTAATTTTCCAAATGCATTTACTAAATTACATATTATATCATCATTATCAATCTTCCACACTGTATGCTCTATCTTGTCATCTGTTATAAAATCATATAAAGGCTCATGATTATCCATAAAATCATTTATCATATCATCTATTAATCTTTGATGTTTGTAAGTTACAAGTATAGTTCCCGTATTAGCATCACAGTATTTTATATGATTAGTTCTATCAACTTCCTTTTCTGGTCTAGTGTACTCATGTTTTTTTATTGTTCCATCTAAGCTTTCATCAACTGAAATACATGCAACTATACCAACTTGAGCTCTGCCATCCATAACTTGTTTGTATATATATATACAATCTTTTTCCTCTTTTACTAGAATTTCTTGTTTTCGAAATTCGTCCAAATTTTCTCGTGCTTTTAAATAAACTTTTTCATCATATAAATTTATATTTTCATCTAAATCAATTTCTGATTTATCTATATGCAAAAATGAATATGGATTCCCTTTTGCAATTTCTCTAGCTTCTTCACTATTCATAACATCGTAAGGAAGTGCTGCTACTTTATCTACTATATATTTATTTGGTCTAATCGCCTTAAATGGTTTAATCGTTGCCATTACTAAATTCCTCCTAATTGTATAAAATATTTTATAATGCTACCCCTATTAGATTGTTGAAGTCAAGAAAGTAGTCTTGAATCACATTTACAATTTCTTCTCCAATTCTTTCTTGAGCCTCTACTGTAGATGCACCAATATGAGGTGTAGGAGAAACTCTTGGGTGATTTACTAAATCTAGATTTAATGTAGGTTCTTGCTCATAAACATCTATAGCTGCTGCTGATAATTTACCCTCATCTAATGCTTTTAGTAAATCTTTTTCGTCCACCAAACCGCCTCTTGCACAGTTTATTAAATAAGCTCCATTTTTCATCTTATTTATTTCTTTTTCAGTTATTACTGCCCCCTTATTCTTATCAAAAGGTATGTGTAAAGATAAGAAATCTGCTTTTTGTAAAACTTCTTCCATATCACAGAATCTATATTTGTTAAAGCCTTGTGCTTCACCCATTATATCAGTATATATGACATTCATTCCTAATAGTTCTGCCCTCTTTGCAACTTCTTTTGCAATTCTTCCAAAACCTATAAGTCCTAATGTTTTTCCATTAATTTCTGTACCTTTGTATTTTTTCTTTTCCCATTTTCCATCTCTCATAGTTACATTTGCAGTATTTATGAATCTTGCAAGTACAAATAATTGACCTATTGTAAGTTCTGCAACAGATATACTGCTTGCATTTGGAGTATTCATGACTTTTATTCCATTAGCTTCTGCATATTTAACATCTATATTGTCTAATCCTACCCCACCTCTTACTATCAATTTTAACTTTTTACCTTCTAATGCTTTGTCTATTACATCCTTAGTAACCTTAGTAGCTGAACGTACTACAAGCACATCAACATCTTTAAGTTTATCTCCTAAAACATCTTTTTCATAAAACTCTTCTATCACATTAAAATTTAACTCTCTCAATTTTCTCGCTGCATCTTTCTCTATTCCATCAGTAATTAATATATTATACATAACAAACTCCTCCAATTATATTCACTTAATTTTTCCAATTTTTATTTTTTAAAGTATTTTCATCACTAAAAAACTTTATTTAATTACACTTTCTATTTATATAATTTTCAAAATATTTTTTATTAAAGTCATATCAAATTTCATTAATGTTTGTTAAAAATTTAATATGTAATTTTCATAAAACACATTTTATTTTATATATTTTAAATTTAACTTAAAATACACATAATTTTGTAATATTACTTATTAAAACCTAATATATCATCAATATTATCTAATAATTCTTGTACATCTTCGACAGTATAGTCACCCATATGTGAAATTCTAAAAGTTTTTTCTTTTAAATTGCCATAGCCATTTGCTATTTGGAATCCTCGTTCTTGTAATTTTGAATTTAAATTTGATACACTAATACCTTGAGTATTTTCTATAACAGTAAGTGTATTGGATAAGTGATTTTCATTGGTAAAAATTTGGAAGTGTTTTTTAGCCCAGATTCTAACTAAGTTTGCCATGTCTTCATGTCGTTTGAATCTATTATCTAGGCCTTCATCTAATATATTATCTAATTGGAAATCTAAAGCGAACATGTGAGAAAGAGATGGTGTTGAAGGGTATTGGTAGTTTTTCTTGATTAAGTATTCATACATTTCTAACAAATCAAAATAAACTCCTCTAAAAGGTACTTGCTTAGCTCTATCGATTGCTTTTTGAGAAAATGTGCAAATAGACATTCCTGGTGGTAATCCCAGTGCTTTTTGTAATGATGTTATACAAATATCTATTCCAATCTTATCAACCTCGACTTTTATTCCACCGGCTGAACTTACAGTGTCTACACAGTAGACCACATCTTTATATTTTTTAACAACTTCTCCAATTTCTTCTATTGGATTTCTTATTCCAGTTGAAGTTTCATTGTGAGTTACGGTTATTAAATCATATTCTCCGGTAGAAAGCACCTTATCAACCATTTCTGGTGTTGTTGCCTCTCCTAATTCAACTTTAAATATATCCGCTGGGACATTATTAGCCACTGCCATTTTGTACCATCTATCACCAAAGGACCCACAGGAAAATACTGCTGCCTTTTTGGATGTACAGGAACGAATGGAGCCTTCCATTAAACCAGTTCCGGACGACGTGGATAAAAGTATCGTGTTGTTGGTATAGAATAGTTTTTGCATTTTTTCACTTATACTTTTTTGAAGTATAGATGCATCTTTCCCTCTATGTCCTATCATTGGTGTAGCCATCTTTTCCAAGACTTCTGCTCTAACATCAATAGGACCAGGAATAAATAATTTCTTACTCATTATAATTCCCTCCTTTTTTAGTTTGTAATATGGATAGTGTGTTTACTGTCCTTATTTTTAATATCTATAATATCAAGCTAAATTAAGTATGTCAACATAAAAATTATATTTTATATATAATTTATTTTCTATATTTTGTGAAATCATCCATTTTAAACCTCATCATTAGTTTGAATTTTCTGAATTTTACCTATAAAAAAAATACACTTTTTAAATATATAAATTATTTTTTTTAACGTGTAAATTTAATGCTATTATAAGAATTTTTTTTAAGTATAGCTAAGTTATTTTTATCTTATGTTTTTCAATTTTATATTTTTTTACACATCATTTTACATAGCAAATATGTAATCACTTAAATCTCAATATATTCAACTTTTTCTTCTGATTCAGCAAAGAACCATTCTTCATCAGAAAAATCACCTTCTGCTATTTGACCAATAGGCATCTTCATATATTTTCCAGTTGCTGTTACTGCTATCTCTCCATTTGGCAAAATTATTTCTCCTGTACCTTCAAATAATTTTCTATTTTCTTTAGTTATCCTTCCAACTACTTTTATAGTAGCATCTGTTGGTACTGGCTTTTTATATTTCAATTCCAAAGATACTGTAACCCCCCATATTTGGTCATCATTTATACTTACAGCTCTTCCAATAGTCTCATCTAATATTGCAGCAGACATACCTCCATGAACTCTTCCTGGATAACTCTGATGCCAATCTTTTGTATTACAAATTGATACAAGTTCTCCATTTTCAAGTTCATAAAAATCTGCTTTTAATCCTAATTCATTTTGCGTTCCACAAACTAAACAAGATTTACTACTGTTTTGCTTTTTTAAAACCTTATATTTTCCCAAAAACTCCATCTCCTAACTAATATTGACAGTCACTTAATATTCATAATACTAAAATATATTATATAATATTAATTAAATCCCTGCAAATTTCTAATAAACAAAAATAGGCTATTTCAGCATTAAAATCTTAATCCAAAGTGTTATTTTATAAAAAAGCACAACGTGATTTTATGTAATTAAAATTACCTAAAATCATGTTGTGCTTTAAAAATAAAATATCTCTTCTACCCCAAATATAAAACTATTTCACAATAAATTTTTTACTAATGCCCCCCATTATATGACCAAATCGTATTATATAAATTAAACTATAATTCTAAATTTCATTTACTATTAATTCTCCCATTTTCTTTGTACCAACAACAGTTCCTATACTATTATATATATCACTAGTTCTGTATCCTTTTCTAAGTACATTTTGTACTGCATCTTCAATGCATTTAGCTTCATCTTCTAGATTAAAGCTATGTCTTAACATCATTGCGACAGATAAAATAGTTGCAATTGGATTTACAATATCTTTTCCAGCTATATCAGGAGCACTCCCATGTATTGGTTCATACATTCCAAAGCTATCTTCTCGAAGTGATGCAGATGGTAACATACCTATAGAACCTGTAACCATGGATGCTTCGTCAGATATTATATCTCCAAAGATGTTATTAGTCACTATTACATCAAATTGGCTAGGGTCTTTCACAACTTGCATAGCAGCATTATCAACATACATATGTGATAGCTCTACATCATCAAATTCTTTAGCTAAGTTCTCCATAATACCTCTCCAAAGTCTTGAACTTTCAAGCACATTTGCTTTATCTATACTGACAAGCTTCTTCTTTCTATCTCTAGCGATTTCAAAAGCCCTTCTTCCAATTCTTCTTATTTCATTTTCATTGTATACCTCTACATCATAAGCCTCTTCAACACCATCAATAATCTTTCTTCCACGTTCTCCAAAATAAATGCCCCCTGTTAACTCCCTCACAACAACAAAATCAATGCCTTTTTCTACTATATCTGCTCTAAGTGGTGAAGATTCCTTTATACTTTCATATATAGTTGCTGGTCTCAAATTTGCAAATAAGCCTAAGGATTCTCTCAATTTCAAAAGACCTGCTTCTGGTCTTGCATCCCCTTTACATTTATCCCACTTTGGACCCCCAACAGCTCCAAGTAATACTGCCTCGTTTTTTCGACATTTTTCAACAGTTTTATCAGGTAGAGGTTCTCCAGTTTCATCAATTGCACATCCTCCAGCCAATACATATTCACAATCAAATTTATGATTAAATTTATAACAAATTTTATTTAAGACCTTTATACCTTCTTTTATAATTTCTGGCCCAACACCATCACCTTTTATGACTGCTACTTTACAATTCATACACCATTACCCCCTGTTTACCTTTATTGAGTTAATTAAACCTTCATTTGTTATGATATTTTGCATAAACTCAGGAAATGGTTCAGCCTTATATTTTGTTCCTTTTGTTATGTTTTTTATTACACCTGTTGAAAAATCCACTTCTATAGTATCACCTTCTTCTATGCTATTAGCTGCTTCCTCACATTCAAGTATTGGAAGCCCTATATTTATAGAATTTCTAAAAAATATTCTAGCAAAAGTTGATGCAATTACACAGGATACTCCACTTTCTTTTATTACGATTGGAGCATGTTCTCTTGATGAACCACATCCAAAATTTTTAGTTGCAACTATAATATCTCCTGCCTTTACTTTAGATACAAACTTATCATCAATATCTTCCATACAGTGTGTTGATAGTTCCTTATAATCAGCTATATTTAAATATCTAGCTGGTATTATTACATCTGTATCTATATTATCACCAAATTTAAAAACTCTTCCATTAGCAATCATAAACTTTACCTCCCTTAAATTATTTCTGATGGTTTTGATATTTTTCCAGTTATAGCTGATGCTGCTGCTACAGCTGGACTGGCAAGATAGACTTCTGAATCAACATGACCCATTCTTCCTACAAAGTTCCTATTTGTTGTTGAAACTGACCTTTCTCCTGCTGCAAGTATACCCATATGACCTCCAAGACATGGTCCACATGTTGGTGTAGAAACAGCTGCTCCTGCTTCTATAAAGATAGTAATATATCCTTTTTCTATTGCTTCAAGATATACTTTTTGAGTTCCAGGAAATATCATCACTCTAACCCCATCTGCAACTTTTTTACCTTTCATGATTTCAGCTGCAACTTCAAGGTCTGATATTCTTCCATTTGTACAAGAGCCTATTACAACTTGGTCTATCTTTATATCGTTATCAATCTCATCTACTGTTTTAGTATTTTCAGGAAGGTGTGGAAAAGCTACTGTTTCTTTTAATGTAGCTAAGTCAATTTCATATACTTCATCATAAATTGCATCTTCATCTGCTTCGTATACATTTACAACTTTTTCTGTTGTTGTACACTTATGTGAATTTATATATTCTATAGTTTTATCATCTACTGGAAAAATTCCATTTTTAGCCCCTGCTTCTATTGCCATATTACAAATAGTAAATCTATCATCCATAGATAGATTACTTACTCCATCTCCACAAAATTCCATTGATTTGTAAAGTGCCCCATCAACACCTATCTTCCCTATTATATGAAGTATCACATCTTTTCCAGTTATCCATTTATTTGGCTTATTCTTTAGGA
Organism: Clostridioides sp. ES-S-0190-01; assembly: GCF_020658275.1. NCBI lineage: Bacteria > Bacillati > Bacillota > Clostridia > Peptostreptococcales > Peptostreptococcaceae > Clostridioides > Clostridioides sp. ES-S-0190-01. Next base: position 62,675 of record NZ_JACVWA010000016.1, read on the forward strand.
CAAATTTTATTGCACCAGGTACCTTAAACCAACATTTTCCTGTAGCCATGCCAGCTCCCATATCAGTTGAACCTACGCCAGTGGAAAAAGCGCCTAATGCTCCATATGTGCAAGTATGAGAATCGGCACCTATTACTACATCTCCTGCTGTTACTATACCTTTTTCAGGAAGAAGAACATGTTCTATTCCCATATCCCCTACATCAAAGAAATTGACCACTCCTTTGGATTTTGCAAAACTTCTTGTAAACTTACACTGCTCTGCACTCTTTATATCTTTATTAGGTGTAAAATGGTCCAAAACTATTGCCACTTTAGATTTATCATAAACATCCTCAATTCCTAACTTTTCAAATTCTCTAATAGCTACTGGTGATGTTATATCATTGCCTAAAACTATATCTAAGTTTGCTTCAATCAATTGTCCTTTCTTAACCTCATTTAAATTAGCATGTTTCGCTAAGATTTTCTGCGTCATAGTCATCCCCATTTTCTGCTTCCTCCTCAATATAACTTTTATTTATTGCATTCATAAGAGCATTAATAGCTGCTGTATTTATATTTTCTGATATGCTTACCCCAAAATAAACTTTATCATTATGTTCTATTCCCACATAGGCCACACCTCTTGAATGTGAACCTTCCTCTAATGCATGTTCCCAATAATATCTAAATTTATAATCTTTCATTCCACATTGTTTTAATGCATTATTAAATGAATCTACTGGCCCATTTCCTATTCCAACAATCCTTTGTTCATTACCCATATAAGTTACTCTTGCAGTCATCTCAATCATATTAGTATCATCAGAATCATCACTTTCATAGTTTATCTCATCCATTGATTTTATCTTATATTTCTTAACTTTATATGGACTCTCAACATCAATATATTCCTTCTTGAATAAGTTAAATATTGACTCACTGCTAAGTTCCGCTCCTATTCTATCAGATTCCATTTTAACCACATTTCCAAAATCAGCATGCATATTTTTAGGTATCATGAAACCATAATCTGTTTCCATTATATAAACAGCTCCACCTTTTCCAGATTGGCTGTTTATTCTAATGATTTCTTTGTATTCTCTTCCTATATCATGAGGGTCTATTGGTAAATATGGAACTTCCCAACAACCATCATTTCTATTGCTAATTGCTATCATACCTTTTCTAATAGCATCCTGGTGAGAACCTGAAAAGGCACAATGTACAAGATTTCCTGCATATGGATGTCTATCATGTACTGTAAGTTTTGTACAATCTTCATATATTTCTATCATTTTATCAATATTACTAAAGTCTAGTTCTGGGTTTATTCCTTGTGTATAAAGATTAAGACCCACATTTACTATGTCCATATTACCAGTTCTTTCACCATTTCCAAATAATGTACCTTCAAGTCTATCTGCTCCAGCTAATAATCCAAGTTCACTTGCTGCTGTACAAGTTCCCCTATCATTATGAGTGTGTAAACTCATTATAATAGAATCTCTACAGCTTATATTTTCACAAAACCATTCTATTTGGTCTGCATATATATTTGGTGTTGCCATTTCTACTGTTGATGGAAGATTTATTATAACTTTCTTTTGTGGCGTTGGTTTCCACACATCTATAACTGCCTCACATATCTCAAGTGCATAATCCATTTCTGTACCTGTGAAACTTTCAGGTGAGTATTCAAAAATAAACTCTGTTTCAGGATATTTCTTTGCTTCTTCATTGAATAATCTTGCTCCCTCAACTGCTATATCTATGATTTCTTGTTTACTCATATTAAAAACCACTTCTCTTTGAAGAACAGATGTAGAATTATATAAATGTATTATTGCTTTCTTACATCCTTTTACTGATTCAAATGTTTTTTCTATAAGATGAGCTCTAGATTGTGTAAGTACTTGTATAGTTACATCATCTGGAATCATATTTTCATCTATTAGCTTTCTTAAAAATGTATACTCTGTATTTGATGCTGATGGAAAGCCTACTTCTATTTCTTTAAACCCTGTATCCAAAAGCATTCGGAACATTCTGACTTTTTCTTCTACATTCATAGGTGTTGGCAGTGATTGATTTCCATCTCTTAAATCGACACTACACCAAAATGGAGCTTTTGTTATTTCGTTATCTGGCCATTTACGATTTACCATTTTCATTCTATTATATTTTTTATATTTTCCATATTTCATGTTATTTTCCCCCTTTTCTGTTTTTTGTATTCAGTATACCTTATATCGACGCAATTCTACCCCTTTTCAATTCATAAGTACAAATGTTAGATTCATCATTAGAATAAAAATAACCCCATCTCTAGTAAAACTAGAGACGAGGTTTTGCTCGCGGTACCACTCTATTTAGCTTTTTAAAAAGCTCCCTTAGTAATAGCTACTACTAATTATTATAATAGCTATTTTTCCTATAACGTGGAAATACGGTTATCCTAAGTTACACAACTCAGGAAACAGCTCCTAGACAAGTTCAGAATTATCAACTGCTAAATCACACCATACTTTAGCTCTCTGGAAGTTTCATGATTCTTACTACTTCTATTCATCGCTTTTAAAATCATTTAAATTTTCTAAATATTTTGATTTAATAGTTATTATATACACATTAAAATGTATTGTCAACATAAAAAAATAATTATCTGTATTTTTTTATTATTTATTTTTGTCAGATAATATTCTAAATCATGCTAACTATTGAAAATAGTATGATATTACCCCTTAAATTTTTTTATCTTTTCATCTATTGTACTCAATAATTTTTTTTCATCTTCCAAACTCAATGCATTTAATCTAATTTTGTAATTAAAATTATCAGCACATATATTTAATATATTTTTTGTTACTTCTGTTTTTTCTATTACTTTATAGTTAAATTTTTGATTTTTTCTAGCTTTTATACTGAAAATACATTGATTATTTATTGATATTGAATGATTATCAAGAGTAAGATATACTTTTCCCTTATATCTATTTGAAAAATCACGACCTTGCTTAAAAAGAAAAACCGCTGTTATTATACATAAAAGATATAAAAATGTTGTTGAGTATATAAAAATTGTGGCCAAAATTATAAGAGCTAAAACCATATTTATAACCATTCCCTTTTTGAAATAACCATTGTCATAATAATTCATGTAGATAAACTTATTTTTACTCAAATTTTCTCACTCCTAAAATTCTAAAAATTTATATTAAAAAACTCTACAATTTCATCTTCATGATAATTTATTACTAGTTCTTCTGGAAAATCCACTGATTTTAAAACTTTCTCTGCACTTTCAAATTCACCTATAGAGTAACATATATGCGAATCTGTACCAAGAATAACTCTTACACCATATTGTTTACATAATAGTAACATTTCACTTGCATTTTCCCAAGTTCCAGTTCTATGAGAATTTGAACTTAATGAAGAGTTATTTATTTCTAAAAGAATATTTTTATCCTTTGCTTTTTTTACTATAGACTCATAATCTAAAGGATATCTACTATCATCTGGATGCCCAATTATCTTTACTCTAGGTTTATCCATCACTTTTAAAATAGCATTTGTATTTTCTTCTTTTGTACCTGAAACTATACAAGGTCTATGCAAACTTGCAATTATATAATCTAAATGTTGTAGCATATCTTCTGGAACATCTAAGTTTCCATCATAATCCATGATATTTCCTTCTATACCTCTAAGAATTTTTAAATCTTGTATTTGGCGTGGAAGTAGATGTAAATTATAGAAGTAAAATGGATGTGGTCCTCCTGGCATATTAGGACCATGGTCTGATATGCCTAAATATTTTATATTTTTTTGAATTGCTTCTTCAACATTTTCTTTAAAAGTACTATGTGCATGTCCACTTATTAAAGTATGACAATGTACATCTATAATAGCTTTTTTCATTAATTTTCCTCCTAATACTGTATATAAATTTTTATAGATAGTTGAAGGGCTATTTTAAAACTAAAGCTGTCAAAATAGACAGAGTAATGTTTTAAAACAGCCCCCCTTTTTGATTATTTTATATTTCTAAGTCTTTAAATTTATCTTTAAATAATTCTCCAATACTTCCTAGAGATTCTTCTACTTCTAAAAACTCTGTTATATCCTCTTCTGGCTCTCTAGTTGCTTCTTTTATCGAAACTAACATTCTCTTAGTTTTTGGTTTAAAATCAAGAATTTTAACTTTAATTTCGTCTCCAATATTAACAACATTAGTAACTTTAGCTACTCTAGTATCACTCAATTCAGAAATTGGTAAATAAGCATCTACACCTTCTTCGATTTGAACAAATGCTCCCTTTTCTATAATTCTAAGAACTTTAGCATTAACAACATCATCAACTTGTAATTCTTTTGCTATTAAATCCCATGGGTCATTGTTTATATCTTTTAATGCTAGTGCAATTTTTTTAGTTTCTTGATTTACATCTAATACATAAACTTCCACTTCTTGACCTTCAGAGACAACATCTTCCACACTTTCAACTCTTGTCCAAGATAGGTTATTTATATGTGCTAATCCTTCAATTCCACCAATATCTATGAATGCACCATAAGACATTATCTTTGTTACTTTACCATCTCTTTTCTGACCAACTTCAAGGGAATTAAACAATTCTTCTTTAGCTAATTTAATACGAGCTTTTTCTTCTTCTCTTTCATGTTTTATTCTAGCTCTTTCGGCTTCCTTTTCTGCCTTAATTTGAACTCTTCTTTCTTCTCTCTCTTTATTTATACGTTCTTGTAATACGTCTCTATGAGATGCTACAAATCTATTTTTTCTAGCATCCATTTCTTTTATATATACTTCTAAGTTACGACCAACAAATTTAGACGTATCTGTAATAAACTTTGTGTCAAGCTGAGAAATTGGTATAAAAAATGTATATGTATTGTAATTAGCAAATACACCTTTTTCTATATTTTTTTCAACGTTTACAGTTATTATTCTATGTTCATCATAAGCTTTGTGTAAATCAGCAAAATCATTTTTTCTATCTAATTGTAACTTAGATAAAGTTATTGTTCCATCTTTTTGAGATACTTTTGTTATTATAGCAGTTATTTCATCATTTATATGATATAACTCTTCTATAGATTGATTTTTTTCTATGTTTAATTCACTTATAGGTATTATTCCATCAAACCCATAACCTAATTCTAGTTGTACTTCATCATTTCTCACTGCAGTTATTTTTCCAGTTATCAATTCCCCAACTTTCACTTTGCTGAACACTTGCTCTTGTTGCTCAAGTAGCTCTTGCATTGTTAAATCATTTTCCATTATATAAACATCCTTTCCTCTTATTGATTATCATATCTGTAAATATTATACCATTAATATTGCAAATACTTACATTTTTCTTACTATAATTTTAAATTTTAATTCTAGTTTGTATCTTTGTAAATTATAAAAAATATCTTCTTAAATTAAAATACAAATTTTAATTTTTAACTAATAATATATGCTCCTAAAAACTTTCTACTATTTATATTTTACTCCTCTATTACTTTAGGTTTTGATAGAGAACATTTATAAAACACAAAGAAACAAATTGCTGTAATAGTGGCTGCTGTTATATCTGCAATTGGCTCTGCTAAAAGTACAGCAAAAAGTTTTTCATCAAAAAACATTGGAAGTATAAATATTAAAGGTATCAAAAGTACAACTTTTCTAAGAAGAGCTAAAATTAAAGATATTTTTGCTTTTCCAAGCGCTAAAAATGTCTGCTGGCAAGCTAATTGTATTCCAAACATAAAAGAGCCAGCAAAATATATTTTTATACTCCAACTAGTCATACTAAGTAATTGTGGGTTTTTGTTAAATATACTTACAAAGAACGTAGGGAATATCATAAGTAAAATCCACAAAATTGCAGAGTATGTAAAACATGACAATAAACATAACTTAAAAGTCTTTTTTACTCTGTCAATCTGTCCTGAACCATAATTGTAACTTATTATTGGTTGTGCCCCTTGTGTAAATCCCATGTTAGGAAGCATAAGAATTTGCATTATACTACTCATTATTGCCATTGAACCTACTGCTAAATCTCCTCCATACATCTGTAATTTGCTATTTAGGGCTATAAGCACTAAACTTTCTGTAGATTGCATTATAAATGGAGAAATTCCCAGACCTAATACTGGCAAAATAATACTTGCTTTAGGCATCATGTATTTCTTTTTTATCTTAAGTATACTTTTCTTTCCAAATAGAAATACCAATACCCAAATAGCAGAAACTCCTTGTGCAATTATAGTGGCTAATGCAGCTCCTTTTACCCCCATACCAAATCCAAATATAAAAATTGGGTCTAGTATTATGTTTATCAAAGCTCCTATAGCAACCGTAATCATACCAGTTGTCGCAAATCCTTGAGTATTTATAAAGGTATTCATACCTAGTGAAATTTGAACAAATACTGTCCCTATTAAATAAATATTCAAATAATCCATTGAATATCCAATTGTAGATTCGCTTGCTCCAAATAGCCAAAGTAAGGGTTCTTTTCCAATCTGAAAACCTATAGTCAATAGTATCGCCAAAATAACTAATACAGAAAAACTATTACTCATTATTTTCTCTGCCCCATCATTATCTTGTTCCCCCATTTTTATAGCAGCTAAAGGTCCTCCCCCCATACCAATTAAATAACTACATGAAGTTATTATAATTATTATAGGAAATGCTACTCCAACACCTGCCATAGCAACTTCGCCACTTTCCATTCTACCAATAAAGATTCTATCTACTATGTTGTACAAAACATTCACAATTTGTGCAATAATAGCTGGTGTAGCCAATTTAAAAAGCAATTTGCCTACATTCTCACGACCTAAATCAGTATTTGAATTTTCCATCTTAAAACCTCCTTAATAATTTAATGTTTAAATCTATTACTATTAAAAATACATTTTATATAAAAACTTTATTTTATTGATAGGCAAGTTTAAATTAATTTCCTCATAAATACTACTATACTATATTTCTTTTATGATAGTAAACATTTTAAGACCAAATGAATTTAAATATTTTGTCTAAATAAAAAATATTTTTCACATATTTTCATAAAAAAACTATCCAATAGTATATTTGGATAGTTTTATATTATATGTAGAGAAAGGGCTGACACTATGACTCCAGACAATAAATTTCCTAAAAATACTCCTATAAAAGCATCTTTTATTCTCATTTTTAGTATTGAGGCTATCGCAGACGCAGTCCATGTTCCTGTTGTTGGAAGTGGTATGCCTACAAATAGTATTATACCTATTATTGAAACGCTTTTTAATTTCTTCATTCTTGAATTTATTTTTTTATCAATTGTGTTAGCAAGTCCCTTAAATAACTTTTTACCTTTCAAAAATTGCAATATATGTCTAAATGTCAATATCAAAGGAATTGATACTAATGTAGAACCAATCACACTAAATACATAAACCCATATAGGATTTAAGCCCATTGCAATACCTATAGGAATGGCTCCTCTTAACTCTGTTACAGGAACCATAGACAAAATTAATATGTGCAAATATCCCAAACTATCCCCTCCTATTCTAAGTGATATAAAGCTATGAATTTATTTGTTCTATAACCTCACCATTTTTCTTATTAACCAAAAATGCATTTTTAGCTAAGGAAAGCATAGGTAAATCACTTTTAGAGTCTGAATATGCATATGAATTTTCATAATCAATCTCAATTCCAAGTTTATCTAATACAGTATTTATTCTCTGTATTTTTTCAATTCCCTTGCAGTTTTCGCCAATGAATTGGTTTTTGTATCTTGAATTTTCACAAAATAGCTCAGTGCCTATAACCTCATCTGCGAAATCATAATACTTAAAGTACTTCATATATGCATATGGAGATGCAGTTATCATAATTACAACATTATGCTCTTCTTTGTTTTTATAAATTACTTTTTTTATAGACTCATTAATTTTTTTCATTATACAACTATCAAAAAAATCTTTTAACTCGTCTTCGCTAAAATCTACTATTGGATAAAAGATTGCCTCTTTTGCTTTTTTCAAAGGTACTATTTTAACCAAATACATCATTAGAGTAAAAATTATGTATGGCAATTTTATAATAGTCTTAAGTGTTTTATTTTTTAAAGAATAAATAAAAAAGTCTACCATACTATCAGTATTTATAACAGTATAATCTATATCGAGCAATAATACACTTTTTTTCATAAGTATTTTCCCATCCTATCACTAAAAAATTAATATTATTAAACATGTAATTACCCATAAGATTACGTTTATTTTTAAAGCATTATCTTTTAGTATAATGTCAGTAGGATTTCCTTCATTTGTTTTGTTAATTATATAATTATATCTAAGTACACCATAAACTACAAATATTGTTGTAAATATCATATCTGGTTTTTCTGGATTACTTGTAGAATATAATGCATAGCATACAATTGTAGAACTTAGTATAACTATCATCATTTGATTTAAATTTTCTATATCATAATCTTCTAGTATTTTTCTATGCTCAACTGCATTATCTTTTAAAATTATGATTTCTTTTTTGCGCTTTCCAAGAGCTAAATACAGAGATAAAAAAAATGTACATAATATTATCCAGTTTGATAATCTAACATCTATAGCTACGCATCCTGCATAAACTCTAAGTATAAAACCAAGAGATATAGAAAACACATCTAATAGAATTATATTCTTTAACTTAAGAGAATATAATATATTATTTATCAAATATAAAATGAGAATTATAGTTAATTTAAAATTAATAACCGTTGACAAGCAAATTGAAATTAAAGCTAAAACAACAAATAATATATTCGCACTTCTTTTACTTATTCTTCCACTTGCTACTGGTCTATTACGTTTTTTAGGATGTCTTTTATCTTTATCCATATCTATAGCATCATTTAATGCATATGCTGATGATGATATCAAACAAAAACACACAAAAGCTATAAATGTATTTAACAATAGACTTATATTTAGTATATTGTTTGAAAATATTATAGCAGCAAATATAAATAAATTCTTTATATACTGCTTTATTCTCATTAATCTTATATAATCTGAAATTTTAGTAAGAAGATTAATTATTGTATTTGTCTGTTTCATAAACTTACTACCCTTTCAACATTATTTTTTAAACAGGATATGATTTTATCCCAATATTTAAAATTTCTATAAATCCATTTATATTACTAATTATTATAGTGACTAGCAACAATGATAAAAATATATTGTACATACTTTTTTCATTTTTTCTAAGTGCTTTAGTAAAGTAAGCTAACAAAACTATAACAGCAAAACTAAAATTTATAGTCATTATACTTGAATTAGTCAGATTGTACCCTATTATACCATGTAAAACTAAATTAAATAAAATTATTCCCATACACAATTTAGGAACTCTTTTTTCTGAGTTCTCAATAACAGCTAAAACACAAAAACAAAATGCTAATAAAGTAAGGATAACTGGTATCGTTGCAACTTCTCCATTTTGTAAAAATAGTCCTTTTTTAATCTCTGCTCCAGGAAAATAAAAAACTGAATACAATAATCTTTCTATAATCATTGCAACTTTTTCTAAAATAGGCTCTCCACTTATAAACTTTGTATCATATTGTATTACATTTCCAAGATTCATAAAACTTTCATAAGATTTTGTTGAAACTACACAAATATATGCCATTAAAATAAATGTAATTAAATGCTTTAATATTTTTCCTATTTTTAATTTAAATTCAAATATTATGTTGAGCAAATACAAATATATATTACTAATAGTTATTCCAAATAATGGTATAGCTGCTAATTCTACTAAATAAGAGTTTTTTCCGTTCATTTTATTTGCAATAAATATAAAAAATATTAATGTAAACTGACTATATATAAATCTTTCTACATTTAAGGTCATAAATAGTTGTGGAAAAGAAAATATCATTATCATAGTAAGTAAAATTAAGGTTAACCTCTGCATTTTTATTTTTTTAATATGATTAAAAACTAAAGTTATAGATATAGCACTAGTTACTATTTGTAGACAAATCAATCCAAATCCATAAGCAGTATTAAAATCAGTTGTCCCTGGATTTGCTATCGAAGTACATAGTAAATATATTGGATATGCAAAAATTGATATAATAGCTGAAAATAATACGTGCTTGCTATTGTCTTGATTTATAGCAAATACATTTAAATTGAATAGTACACCTGTATCTGTATCTAATAACACATCATAAGTGTTGTTCAAATCATAAAATATTGTAGTTTTAGAAAAGAATGCTATTGTTATTATTAAATAAGTTATTATGACTAATATAAATAAAAACATCTCATTTTTATATTTAAATATATTATTTTTCAATATATATCACCCTCCATTCATTATATAGGATTTGTTACTACCTACAATTTATTCTTTTAATTATAATAATCACTTTTATAATATCCTTACTTGTTTTATTGTAATTGAATAATTCCTTATTTACAACCACAATATTTACTTTATTAAAAGCTATAATTAAATAAAAATTATTTGTGTAATATATATTGAAAGCTTATAAAATTAGAGTTTGCAAGTAATTTTATTGTAAAATATTGGAATAATTCAATGTGAAAATAGATACTGTCAGTTAGTATAGATAAAATTTACCCATAATAAATTAAAGCATAATATATAAGGAGACAAAATCATAATTTGTCTCCTTATATATTAAACCTTATTAAATACTATACAAATTTTAAGTACAATATAAACTGACTATACTGTGACATTATTAACTCCATGTTCTTCCCATTGCTTAATTTCTCTTAATCTGTCAATTATCGGTAAATGTTGAGTACACTCAATTTCACATTTTCCGCAAGCTATACATTCTTTAGCTTTTGCTTTACTATTCATTGTATAATTCCAATGTGCTAGCCCATAGACCGATTTTGTCATTTCTTCATCACTCTTTTTAAACATCTGTTTTTCATTATAAAAAAGCATATATGCTGGAGTGTTTATATCTTTTGGACATACTTTACAATATCCACAACCTGTACATATTTCATTCATATTTTTACTTAATCTAGTTTCAATATCATGTATATCTTCATCTGAATATATTTTATGCTCATCTGCAATTTTACAAGCATCATCTATATCCTGCTTTTTATTAACTCCTATTAACGATATATTTATTTGTGGAATTCCTATGTTAAATCTTAAGGCTGATTCTATAGTACTTTCACCTTCTCTTGCTAGAAAAGAAAGCTCTTCATTGTACTTTGGAATAGTTCCACCACTTAATGGATTCATAGCTACAACACCATATCCATTTTCAATAGCATGTTTAGCACCTTTTAATCTATATGGAAAGTTTAGTATATTAATTCCCATAGTAACACCTTCAAACTTATTTTCATCAAGAACCTTTATGACCTCATCTCCTGGCTGATGAGATGAAAATACTATGTGGTCTATCAATCCTTCTTCTTTACATTTTAATAGACCCTCATACTGACCTCCAGGTCTCATTGCAAATTCATAATGTTCCATCTTTCTAATATTCCATATATGATAGAAATTTATTTTAGATACGCCCAATCTTTCTATTGACTTTTTCACAGCATCTATTGCTTTTTCTGCTGTGTCGTATACTTTTGGCTTTCCTTTTGTAGATACGTAAAAGTCTGTTTTACCTTCTTTTATCATTTGTCTAAAGGCTAGTCCAAATATATCTTCGCTTCTGTCATCACAATACCCCGGTGCTGTATCAAAATAATTAATGCCCTTTTCATATGCATATTTAATTAAATCTGCATTTTCTTGGTCATTTTTTTCTAAATCAAATCTTAATCCTCCATATCCAACTACCGAAACCATTTTCCCAGTCTTTCCATATTCAACGTATCTCATAATAAATTCCTCCTTAGGTATATTAAGACTTAATTTCTCTATAAAAAATATTATACCATAAATATTTTCTGAAAATATTTATGGTATAATATTTTTTTTATGAATTATAAATTTTTATACTTATGTCTTTATAATCAAATTAAAAGCTATAAAAAGGTTCAATATGCACTATTACCTGAGCATTTTCATTAATTTCTTCTTGTATTTGTTTCTCAATTTTATGTGTTAAGTCATGTGATTGCTCTACACTTATAAATGGGTCTACCATTACATGCATATCAATATAAATAACACTCTTACTACCTCTACTTCTAATATTATGAACATCTCTCACTTCATTAAATTCAAATACAATTTCCCTTATATACTCTTCATCTACAGCTACTCTATCAACTAAAATTCCAATAGACGGTTTAAATATTCCATAAGCTGAATAAATTATAAACCCAGAAATAATAATAGGAACTACAGATTCTATTATTACTGGAAATCCTAACTTAACACCAACTAAAGTAACCAATACTCCTAAAGACACAAATATATCACTTCTTGTATGCAATGAGTCTGAAATTAAGACATAACTATTCAGTTTAGTTCCAACTCTATACTCATATATACAGACAAAAATATTTATAAAAAGAGTAATGACTAGAGCAATTAAACTTTCTATAGTTATAGAAGGTGTAACTGGGTTTGCCAGTCTTGATATAGAACTAAGAATTATCTTAACTGCTATAACAAATAGCATACCACTAATAAATAAACTGGTTATAATTTCAAATTTTTTATGCCCATAAGGATGATCTTTATCTTTTGGTTTAGATGCAAAAAAAATACCTATTAATCCTACTATATTAGATGCTCCATCTGACAGAGAATGAAACCCATCTGCTGTCATACTATAACTTTTAATTTTATTACCAATAATTATTTTTAATAATGCTACAGCAAAATTGGCAAATAAAATTATCCATAACACTTGCTTCACTTTTTTATAATTATCCATAACTGTATACCTCCTCCCTTCGACTTAATCGAAAAAAGACTATGTATCAATATCAATTGACTAGATAAAGCAAATTGTATATATGCACACTTACTATATTTATATTCAAAGTTGGTTGTACTTGTTCATTCAATTTAAAAATTAATTATGAATTAAAAATCATAATATAGGTTTTGTATACAAAAAAATAAGTTATAAATAGTATTTAAAATACTATCTATAACTTAAGTTCATAATATAAACGATTAATTTTCTATACTAAACCTTCTTTAACTAAGAATGAATGAGCAACCTCTTCTGGTGATTTTCCAAGCTCATCAACTTGATAGTTAAGTTCTCTCATAGTTTCTTCATTTATTTTTTCTGAAAGCATATTCATCACTTTTTCTAACTCAGGATATTTCTTAAGAGTATCTTGTCTCACTAATGGAGCCGCATAATATGGAACAAAGAAGTTTTTGTCATCTTCTAATATCTTAAGATTAAACTTCTTAATAAGACCATCAGTTAAAAACGCATCTACAACTTGAGATTCATTATTATCTAAAGCTGTATATCTTAAACTTCCATTCATAGCTTTTACATCTTTGAATTTTAGACCATAATCTCTAGAAATACCTACAAAACCATCTTCTCTATTTTCAAACTCTAAAGTTGGTGAGAAAGTAAAGTCACTACTATATTTAGTTAAATCAGAAATAGTGTTTATTCCATATTTCTCAGCAGTTTTAGGCATCATGGCTAATGTATAAGTATTGTTAAATCCAATAGGGTCAAGTAAAGTTAATTGATTCTCTTTTTCCATAGTATCTTTAACAACTTTATATGCTTCATCAGCATCTTTAATTGGAGCATGCTTCATTACATTTACTAAAAGTGTACCTGTATAATCTACATACATATCAAGTTCACCAGATTTAATAGCATTAAATGCAACAGATGAACCACCTAGATTTAAATTCTTTTTAACATTAAGGTCTGTATTTTTCTCTATCAATTCAGCATAAACATTACCAAGAATAAGTTGTTCTGTATAATCTTTTGAACCTATAGTTATTGTCTCTTTTTTGCTTGAAAAACTTGAACCAAAAGTAACAAATAACATTGCAATAATTATTATAGCAGATACTACTTTAAGCCCTATATAATTTTTCTTTGGAGCCTTTGGATTTAAGCCTTTTGGAGTAACTGCAACTTCAATCTTACTAAATAAATAATCAACTAGCAATGCAATTATACATGATGGAATTGCTCCTGCTAAAATCATATTGTTATTTACAGTTTGTACACCTGAAAATACTAAATATCCCAGACCACCAGCACCTATAAATGCTGCAAGAGTCATAAGACCAACCGCTGTAACAGCAGAAATTCTAACCCCACCCATTATTATAGGCAAAGCTAAAGGAAACTGTATTTTAAATAAAGTTTGGTTTCTTGTAAGACCAATACCTTTAGCCGATTCTAATACTACTGGGTCAATACTTGTTATACCTATATACGTGTTCTTTACAATTGGTAATAATGAATATACTACTACCATAAATATTGCTGGTTTGCTTCCTATACCAAGTACTGGTACAAGAAGACCCAAAAGTGCCATTGATGGAACTGCTTGAACTAAGTTTACAAATCCAAGCACAATTTTTCTAAGAGATGGTATTCTTGAAATAATTATTCCTAGAGGAACACCCACTAGTATAGCTATCAAAATAGATGTAACAGTTAAGCTCATATGTTGTATCAAAAGCTCTATAATCTTATCTTTTTGCAATAGTATAAAATTAAAAAAATTATCCAAGGACACTCACCTCCATCTCTAGGAATTGCTCACTTAAAACAGAAAGTAAACTACTTCTAGTAATCAGTCCTACTAATTTATTTTCACTTGAAACAACTGGAATATATCCAACTGAATTACAGTTCATTATATTTAGTATTTCTACTAAATTATCACCTTCATTTACATGCAAAGGCTCTCTTGACATAATATCACCAAGCAATGTCGATTTATCATGACGGTCTTTCATATCTTTTACAGTGACAATACCTTTTAGTGTTCTAGCTCTATCTATGATTAGTAAACTATCAACCTTACTCGTTCTCATAATTTCTATACCTTGAGTTACAGTTCTTGTTGAATTAACAGCAATAGGATTTTTTATCATAATATCTTTTGCTTTTATATATTCTGGATTATCCCAAACTCTATCTTCTCCAATAAAGTCTTTTACAAAATCATTTGCTGGATTTCTAAGTATGTTCTCTGGAGTATCATACTGCGCTATTCTTCCATCTTTCATAATACAAATCTTATCAGCTATCTTTAAAGCTTCATCCATATCATGAGTTACAAATATTATAGTTTTTTTCAGTTCATCTTGAAGAGAAAATAATTGTTCTTGTAAAGATGTTCTTGTTATTGGGTCTAAAGCACTAAAAGGCTCATCCATTAATATTATTTCAGCATCAGTTGCAATGGCTCTTGCAACACCAATTCTTTGCTGTTGACCCCCACTAAGCTCTGAAGGATACTTATTTAAAAAATCATCACTATCAAGACCTACCATTTCAAGTAATTGTAAAGTTCTTGCCTCAATTTCTTCAACTGACTTTTCCTTTTTTAAACGTGGAATTAACTCTATATTCTCTTTTATTGTAAGATGAGGAAATAGACCTGTGTTCTGTATAACATATCCTATTTTCCTTCTAAGTTCTATTTCATTTTCTTGAGAAATTGGTTTACCATTAATATATATTTCACCAGATGTAGGTTTTATTAATTTGTTTATAAGCTTCAAAGTAGTAGTTTTCCCACAACCACTTGAGCCAATTAAAACTACCAATGTGCCTGTTTCGACAGCTAGAGAAATATCATCTAATATTACATTATTTCCCATTTTCTTGGTTACGTTTCTTATCTCTATCATAATTTATCATCCCCTCTTTCGACAAGCAACCCTTGCCAACGCAATAAGTTGTTTTTATAATTATATCACAATATCCCCTTTATGTAAACAAAGTACGACTTTTGGGTTAATACATATTAGTAAACATTACTATAAATATCAAGTATTTGTATACAATACTCAAATTTAAAAGATATAAAAAAAAATAAAAAAATCTTAATAAAACAATACAACACTAGCCTTAATTATATATAATTAAGGCTAGTGTTAATTCATTCATTTAAACAAATAGTCATCGCTGAATACTATCCATATACTCAAATAAAGTAATGTCTTTGTAAGTTTCTTTTTTGTCGCTTAAGTTTGATATTGTAACTCCTAATAGTCTAATTTGTTTTCCATTCATTTCAACATTTCTCAATAAATTGTCAACACCATTTCTTATATCATTATATTCATCAATATAATGTTCTAAACTAAGACTTCTAGTTATCTGTGTAAAATCCTCATACTTAACTTTTAATGTCAACGTCTTTCCAAATTTCTCAGAGTTTTTTAATCTATGGCACACTTCCTCACAAAGTTCATCAAGGATATTACGTGTTTCTTCTTCATCAATATCCAAGTTATGACTTAGTGTAGTCTCTGCTCCAACAGATTTTCTAACTCTATTTGGCTCTACTGGTCTATCATCTATACCCCTTGCAAATTTATATAAGTCATATCCTTTTTTCTTAAATATGTTCTCAAGTTCAAATAAATCTAAACACCTTAAATCATATCCTGTTTTTATCCCTAAATTTTTAAGAGTATTTGAAGTGACTTTTCCAACACCAAAAAATTTATTTACAGGCAATTTATCTAAAAAATCCTGAGCATTTTCTTCATTTATTACAGTCAAACCATTAGGCTTTTTTAAGTCTGATGCTATCTTAGCAAGAAATTTATTATATGAGATACCTGCTGAAGATGTAAGTCCAACTTCCCTAAATATATCTCTTTTAATTTGCTTTGCTATTTCAATTGATGAATCAATATTCTTTTTATTTTTTGTTACATCTAAATATGCTTCATCTAAAGATAGTGGCTCTACTAAATCTGTGTATCTATAAAATATATTTCTTATTTGATTTGATACACTTTTATATACCTCAAATCTAGGTCTTACAAAAACTGCATATGGACATCTATTATAAGCTACAGTGGATGGCATAGCTGAATGTATGCCAAATTTTCTAGCCTCATAAGAACACGTTGCAACTACTCCTCTGCTTTGTGGATTTCCACCAACAACCACAGGTCTACCTTTTAATTTTTTATTGTCTCTTTGTTCTATAGACGCATAAAAAGCATCCATATCTATATGAATTATTTTTCTATAAAATTCCATTCTTATCACCTTAAAGTATAACTAGATTAAATTTATTTACATCACTGTTTTAATTATACCAAACTTATGTTTCTTTATGCTATTTTTTCATCTATTTTATTTATATGTCAATACTTTCTCTTACTAAAACAGTTTATAATCAATTAATTCAATACAATTTATAAAAAATCATAAAAAACACTTGCAAAAACTAGGTAAAAGCTTTACAATAGGTATTCCAAGGAACTAAATTAAAATTCCTTATGGATAACAGTATATATATTAATTTAAATGGGATGTTTTAAAAATAAAAGACTGCCTTATACAAGACAGTCTACTGATTTTATTATAATTGTAATGGACTGCTCAAACTATTACTTTAAAACAGCCCATATTTTTTTGTATAATTATATTTTTAGCTATAGTAAAGATTTTGTGAAGGATACTCTGGGTCACAAGTTACATCTATACCAAGCTTTCTAAATGTTTGTTCATCATCTCTATTTAATATAGTAGTAGAATGTGCTTGACACCCTTTTAATAAAGCTAACTTTTCCATAGCAAATTGTGCAGTTGGATTAGTTACAGCACAAATACTAAGAGCAGTTAAAACCTCTTGACAACTAAGTGAAACATTTCTACTTGCTAAAGTTTTTGTTTTTAAATTTATAATAGGCTCTAATATTACAGGTGATATTAAGTGCATATCATCAGATATATTAGCTAAATGCTTAATTGCATTCAGTACTGCTGCTGCTGTTCCATTCATTAAGTCAGAACCTTTACCAGTTAATATTGTCCCATCTTCTAATTCTAGTGCCACTACAGGACAAGTATCATTTTTATCAGCATTTTCTTTTAACTTATTACTGTAATTTCTAGCAGGTAAAACAACGTTTCTATCTTCTGGCTTTAAATTAAGCTCTTCCATAATCATTTTCATTCTATCATAAGCACCTTTATCAACTTGTCCCTTTTTATACTCACAAGCAGTTTTAAAGTATCTTCTTATAATTTCTTCTATAGAAGCTTTTCTTATTACTTCATCATCTATTATTCCAAAACCAACTCTATTAACACCCATGTCAGTTGGAGATTGGAAAATTGATTCTTTTCCAGTTATTTTTTCTATTATTTTTTTTAGCACTGGGAATAACTCTAAATCTCTATTATAGTTTACTGACATTTCACCATACGTTTCAAGATGGAATGAATCTATCATATTTACGTCTTTTAAATCTACTGTAGCTGCCTCATAAGCTATGTTTAAAGGATGTTTCACAGGTATATTCCAAACTGGGAATGTTTCAAATTTAGAATATCCAACTACATTTCCTCTTTTATTTTCATGGTATAACTGACTTAAACAAGTACCAAGTTTTCCACTATTAGGTCCTGGTGCTGTTACTACTACAATTGGCTTTGTAGTTTCTATATAATCATTTGCTCCATATCCTTCATCACTAACTATAGTTTCAACATCTGAAGGATATCCCTTTGTTGGATAATGTTTATAAACTTTGATTCCTCTACGCTCTAACTTATTTATGAATACAGTCGTTGCAGGTTGTCCCTCAAATCTAGTGATTACTACACTGTTTACATCTAGCTCATAACCTCTTAAATCATCTATTAATCTTAAAACTTCCATATCATAAGTGATACCAAAGTCACCTCTTATTTTATTTCTTTCTATATCTCCTGCATACACACAAATTACAACTTCAACTTTTTCTTTCATATGTTGTAATACTTTTATCTTTGCATTTTCATCAAACCCTGGAAGTACTCTTTTTGCATGAAGGTCTCCCATTAATTTTCCTCCAAACTCCAAATAAAGCTTGTCAAAATTATTTACTCTTTCTAAGATATATTTAGACTGCTCTTCTAAATATTTTTTGTGGTCAAATCCTATTTTCATCTTAACACCTCACTAAATTAAATTTCTTTTTGATAACAGTATATTTATATATATTTTTTTAGTAAAACATCTTATAAAAAAATGTTAATACTTTTTCACTCAAAGTAATATTATACATTTAAGATTAATTTTTTTCAAGATAGTTTTATGGTAAATAAGATATACTTATATTATTAATAAAATAAGAATATTATATTTAAATATATAAAATATAATATTCTCATCTTAACATTAATTTATTTTAATATCTTTATACATGCTTTATTCTAAATTTAAAACTTTCCTAATATCTTCTATACCTTGATAAACTTCTTGTTTAGAAAAATTCATAGCCTCTAATTCTTCATCAGTTTTTTCCATAAGCATAGTATAAAATTCTATTGCTATATACTGCATATTTTCACTATTTACAGTTTTAGCTTTATCAAATAAAATTTCTTCTGCTTCATTCACATTTCCCTGGAAAACTAATCTTTTCAAAGTTATTAATATAACTTCTTCTTCAGTATTATATACTAAATCTTTCTCTTCATATTCACTGTATTTTTTCCCCAATAAGAATCTTGCAACCATCAATTTTATCTCATTGAAAATCTTATCCACTATAGCCATATTTACATCTCCTATAAATAAAATTTATTTTCTTTTTAATTATACCAAACTTTATAGAAAAAATTATTGTATGTAAATAAAATGATGAATAAATAAATTTTAAATAATAAAAAAAAGAAGGTAGCGGGGGATCTCCGACTACCTTCAAACACTAGATTGTGATTGGTTTGGTATTTTGTTTATACCCACCATAAGCTTTTTTAAATCATTTAAATTGATTTTTTTAGCATCCACATCCTCCATCAAAAACGTCACCACATTCGCAAAGTATTAATAATAATATTAAGAAAGGTATCCATGCACATAAGTCCATCTCAGCCCAACAGTCTTGGAATGCTAAGAATAAGAAAAATAATATTATTATCCACCAAGCACATCCGCCAAATCCGCCTTCACCAAAAAATCTATCCAACATAATATGTTACCTCCTAGTTATTTTGTATGTGGAGTTTCAGCTCCTAAAATATACTATGTTTAAGGTCTTATATTTGCTAATGATTTTTTTAAATTTTTTTATACAATTTTTCAGAAAACACTATTGACTTACACTTAATTTATTTCCATCACTATCTATAACTATCTCTCCATTATAAGTAAGAAAAGTTTTTATATCTAATTTTTTTAATATTTCTAATACTTCTTTATCAGGTTCTTTTTTTTGTGAGCAAGTAATAGCAGCATATTTTGGTGAAATAGATTTTAAAAATGCTTCACTTAATTTATCATACCTTCCATGATGAGGAATTTTCACAAAATCGTATTTTAAAGTATTTTCACTTATAAATTCAGCTAAACGTTCTTCTTCTGCATCTCCTGCAAATAAAAAATTGTGTGTGCCATAATTTATACTAGTGATTATTGAGTAATCGTTTGAACTCTCATACTCACTTTTTAAAGCTGGTTGTATGCTTATATTTGCATTATTAACTACAATATTCATTTTTTCTTTCAATATTATGGGCTCTATACCAGTTTTTTTAAGTGAGTTAACATATTCATCATATTGTTTACTGTCTTTTTTATAATTTGCTTGTATTAAATTATTCACTTTAACACTGGACAACACACTATCAACTCCACCTATATGGTCTTTATCTAAATGAGTTAAAATTAGATAATCAAGTGTATTTATTCCTTTTTCTTTTAACTTATTAACTATTTGTTCACCATCTTTATCTTCTCCTGTATCAATCATTATGGCTTTTTTGCCTATCTCAATTAATATGCAATCTGACTTTCCAGTATTTAGTATAGTAGTTTTAAATGCAGTATTTCCTATATCATTTTGAATATTATTTTGACTCATACTATTTTTCTCACTACCTAAATAAGATTTACTTGTTGACTCTGTCTTACCATTAGCAGTTACATTTACTACAATCAATAGAACTGCAATCAAAGATACTGTTGTAATTAAAAACATGATGTCTTTTAATATTATTTTCTTCATCCAAAAGCTCCTATAAATTTTATTTATTACATATTTATAGTATAGCAATGCTGACATAATAAAATACACCTAGAAAAAGGGCAAATTCTAGGCATATTTGTGGCATTAAATATAACAAATAGTTTAGTTTTATAATTGTAACTAAGTATTTTTTAAAATATTAATTAATACTATCTTTCTAAATTTAAATCTTCAAACTCTTTTATTTTATCATTAGATAAAACACTCTTCTTAGTTGACTGTCCATTTTTTCTATCAAAAGTATTTTTAGCTTTTGCACCTGATAAGAACTTACCAGCTCCATTAATACAGCCTTCTTCGCACATCATTCCTTCTATAAAATTACCTTCTAATCTACCTAATTTAGCCATTGTCATTGTTTTCTTAATTTGTCTTGGTCCAGAAACTTTTATAGGCTCAAAATCAAAACTGATACCTTTTTCAGCAATATAATTTTGTATTGATTTTGTGAGCCCACCAGATGCTCCAAATCCTCTTCCAAAAATTGAACCATCATTTATATCATCATTTGAGCATTTTGACAAATCTACATTAAAAGCTTCAAATAATGCCATTAATTCTTCAAAAGTAAGTACATAATCTACTGCATCTTTTAAACATTCCTCAGTTGCCTCACTCTTTTTTGCAGTACATGGACCTATAAATACTACCTTAGCATCAGAATCAAATTTTTTTACGAATCTTCCTGTGGCTACCATAGGTGATACTGTAGAAGATATTTTATCAACTTCATCTGGGAACATCTTCTCTATATACTTAAAGAAGCCAGGACAACATGAATTGGTCATATACTTATCTCCAGATTTTATTCTTTCAATAAATTCATTACTTTCATGAACTGTAACTGCATCTGCTCCACAAGAAGCTTCTATCATATCTATAAATCCTAGTGATTTTACAGCATTTTTTAATTGTCCATATGTAATATTACTATCAATTTGACCTGTTATTGCTGGAGCTACTATAGCATACATATTTTCTTTTCTTGCAAGTTTTTTTGCAACTGGTGCTATCAAACTCTTGTCACATATTGCTCCAAATGGACAGGCTGACATGCATGCACCACAATTTATACAATTATCTTCATGTATCATAGCCTTCATAGTATCCCTGTTAAAATCTAACGCCCCAGTTGGGCATACACTTTTACATGGTCTTACAACTTCTGAGATAGCATCATATTGACATGAACTTTTACACATTCCACAAGCTTTGCATAAATCATGGTTTATATAAGCTCTTCCATTTATATAAGAAATTGCTCCAAACTTACAAGCTTCTTTACATCTATGTGCCAAACACCCTCTACAAAGTTCTGTTACTGTAAATTCATTTATTGGACATCTATCACATGCAGCTTCTACTATATACATAATTTGCTCATTAGAACCTAAATTTACTGAATCTGGATTTATATTTTCATATTTAGCATTTGGTGTCAAACTCAGTGCAAGCTGTGCTCGTTCAAGAACTACCTCTCTCTCTTTATAAACGCAACATCTATATCTTGCTTTCTCTCCTTTAATTATTTCATATGGAATTTTTTCTATATTTTCTTTTGTTAAATTTTCTTCAATTGATAACTTTGCTACAACTGTTAAAACTTCATGTTTTAATCTTTTTAGCTGTGTTTCGAACTCAAACATAAGTACTCCTCCCTATAAATCACCTATTTCACCTATATTTATACTATTATGTATATTGTATTTTTTATTTATTTCCATAAATTATTATAACACAGGCATAGTTTTTGTTAAGTTATATACAAAATATTATATATCTAATTTTTATTTTAAGTACTTAAACATCTTGATATAAATCTAAATAAAAATAGAGTTATCCTAATGTTAAATTACAACTTAGAACAACTCTATTCTCCATCTATATTTTTTATGATTATCTATAGATTTATTTTTCTAGATTTATATCACTAAAATCTTTTATTTTTGTATTTGCTAAAACACTTTTCTTAGTTGATTGAGAATTTTTTCTATCAAATGTAGCTTTAGCTTTTGCTCCTAGTAAGAACTTACCAGAACCATTAATACATCCACCTTCGCACATCATACCTTCTATAAAGTTTCCTTCTAATTTCCCTAAATTAGCCATAGTCATTGTCTTCTTAATCTCTCTTGAACCAGAAATTTTTACAGGTTCGAAATTAACTCCAATACCTTTTTCAGCAAGATAATTTTCTATAGCTTTTGTAAGTCCACCAGCAGCACCAAAGCCTCTTCCAAATATTGATGCATCATCTATATCTTCATTTGAACACTTAGCTAAGTCTATATCAAAGGCTTCAAATAGTGCCATTATTTCTTCAAAAGTTAGTACATAGTCAACAGCTCCTTTTAATTCCTTTTTAGCTGCTTCATTCTTTTTAGCTGTACAAGGACCTATAAATACTACTTTTGCATCAGGTTCATAATTTTTTATAAATCTTCCACTAGCTATCATAGGAGATACAGTAGAAGATATTTTTCCTACAAGGTCTGGGAATGTCTTTTCTATGTAACCAACAAATCCTGGGCAACAAGAGTTTGTCATAAAAGTGTCTCCTTTTTCTATTCTTTCAGCAAACTCTAAACTTTCATGAACTGTAACTGCATCTGCTCCACAAGCTGCCTCTAGTACATCGACAAAACCTAATGATTTTATAGCATTTTTTATTTGACCATATGTAACATTTGCTTCAACTTGACCTGTTATAGCTGGAGCTACTACTGCGTACATTTTTTCTTTTTGTACTAATTTTCTAGCTACTGGAGCTATCAAACTCTTATCAGATATCGCTCCAAATGGGCATGCTGACATACAAGCACCACAGTTTAAACATTTATCTTCATGTATCATAGCTTTCATATTTTCTCTATCAAACCCTAAAGCATTAGTTGGACATACGCTCTTACATGGTCTTACAACCTCTGAGATGGCATCATACTGACAAGCTTTTTTACACATTCCACAAGCCTTACATAATTCATGATTTATATAAGCCATTCCTCCAACATGTGTAATAGCCCCAAATTTACAAGCTTCTTTACATCTATGTGCTAAACAACCTCTACAGATATCAGTTACTGTAAATTCATTTATTGGGCAACTATCACATGCTGCTTCTAAAATATATATTATTTGTTCATCTTCTCCTACATCCATTGTATCTAAATCTATTTTATCTTGACCTGGCAATAGTCCCATACTTACATTTACTCTTTCAGATATTATAGCTCTTTCTTTATAAACACAACATCTGTATGTAGGTTTCTCGCCTTTTATTATTTCATATTGAATATTATCCATTGCTTCTCTTGTAAGGTTATCTTCTTTTCCAAGCCTAGCTATTGCAGTTAAAACATCATGTCTTAATTTGTGTATTTGTGTTTCAAATTGAAACATGTTAATACCACCCCCGTAAATAATTTTATACGGTATTATTATAGCATAATATTTCCTTTTATTAATATATATGTAAAATATTATATATTTAATTTTTATTTTATCGAATTCATATATTGTTTTTTTATTTTACTATATAATAATAGTGATATTTCTGAAATTTCACTATTTTTAAATTTTATTTTTAACCTATTTTATAATATTTTTTATTATTTTTTTAAATTTTATTTTTTATTTTTCAATTTATATATTACATTTTTTGATATTAAATTTACCAGACTCTCTCAGATTTCTATTTTATTTTCTTTCATTATTAATATATTTTTTAATAAATTTTTTTAAATTATAAAATTGATTAACTTTTTTTAAAATTTCAATTGCTTTTTTTTAAAATTTATGCTATATTAATAGAACAGACTTAATTTATTTAGTTTGTATTTTTTAATAAAGCGGAGGTTTTTTTATAATGAAAAACGGAATAGTAAAATGGTTTAATAGTGAAAAAGGATTTGGATTCATATCAGTAGAAGGAGAAGACGATGTTTTTGTACATTTCTCAGCTATACAAACTGATGGATACAAAACTTTAGAAGAAGGCGAAAAGGTTAGCTTTGATATAACTCAAGGTAATAGAGGACCTCAAGCTGAAAACGTAAATAGAATATAATTATTTAATTTAAATATATATATTTTAGAAAAAGGAGCTACATAAGGCTCTTTTTTATTGTTTAAATTTATTGTTTAAAAAATAAAGAAGTTACCTTAAAAAAGTACTAAGCTTAAAACAACTTATTTAAAGTAACTTCTTTATTTTATAGTATATTATTTATACAGACTTCTCTACCTAAATTTACTTGATATTATTAAACATAATTCTCTCAATACTTTGCATGCTATAACTGTTGATACTCCTGTCGTATCATAATCAGGGCTAAGCTCTACAATATCACAACCAACTATATTTATATTAGATTTTTTTATAATCTTAAAAACATCTTGAAATTCTCTATAATTTATACCACCAGGTTCTGGCGTGCCTGTTCCTGGAAATACAGATGCATCCAACACATCTAAATCTATAGTTAAATAAACATTTTTCCCATTCAATTTATTAATTATCTTTTCAAATGTATTTATTCCACCGACTTCCATATAGGTATGTTTTTGTTCTATTGCAAACTTAAATTCTTCTCTTGTTCCAGACCTTATTCCAAATTGAAATATTTTATCATCTCCAACAATATCCCATACTCTTTTAATTACTGTTGCATGAGAATTTTTACTGTTATTATATTCTTCTCTTAAATCTGTGTGAGCATCAAAATGAATTACATACACATCATTATACTTCTCATAAACTGCTTTAAAGGCTGGTAAAGTAACTAGATGTTCTCCACCAATCATAAATGGAATCTTTAAATCTTCAACTATACTAGCAGTTTCATCATATATTTCTTTCAAAACTTGTTCTGTATCTCCAACACTAATTTCCAAATCTCCATAATCACATATATTATAATCTTCTAAATCCAAGTCTAAAAAAGGACTATATGTCTCAAGACCATAAAATTCTTTTCTCATTGAGCTACTTGCAAATCTAGCTCCAGGTCTATTTGAAGTAGTTCCATCAAACCCTACTCCAAACACTATCAGATTTGATTCTTCATAACTTTTATCCATACCCATAAATGTATTTATATGATAGAAATTACTCTTCATTTAGCATCTCCTTTACATATTGAGGTAACATAAATGAACCTAAATGGATATCACTATTATAATACTTCGTTTTTAAATTTAATTTTTCCCAGCCATCTCTATCTTGATTCTTTATTGGGTCTAGTTTTTTTGAAGCAAAGCCAAATAACCAATGTCCAGATGGATATGTTGGTATATGTGCTTGATAAACTTTAGCTATTGGAAATATCCCTTTTAACTTATCGTTGGCTCTTTTCATTTCCTTAGCATTAAACTCGAAATAAGGACTTTCACTTTGATTTACCAAAATTCCATCATCAGTTAGTATTCTATAACAATCTCTATAAAAATCATTTGAAAAAAGTCCTTCTCCTGGTCCTATTGGGTCAGTTGAATCTACTATTATCAGGTCATAAGATTTGTCATAAGCTTCCTTAACAAATTTAACTCCATCTTCAAAATATAAATTTACTCTTTCATCATCTAATTTACATGAACATATATCTATATACTCTTTAGACACATCCACAACCATTTTATCTATTTCAACCATATCAATTTTTTCTATTTTAGGATAACGACTTAACTCTCTTACTGTACCACCATCTCCACCACCTATAACTAAGACTTTTTTAATATTTAGATTTGTAGCCATAGGAACATGAGTTATCATGTCATGATATATAAACTCATCTTTATATGTCACCATCATTAAACCATCTATTGTCAGAAACTTACCAAATTCCTCACTATCAAACACATCTATTCTTTGAAATTCAGATTTTCCTTCAAACAAATGTCTATCTACTTTTATAGAAAATCTTACATTTTTTGTCCATTCCTCTGTATACCAAAGTTCCATATAATAATCCTCACTTTCATTTATCTATTTTACGTTTATACTGCTTCAGGTTTATGAGTGATTTTACCTAAATCTTTTTTTGAATATTTTTTTATTTTTGTTGTCAATCCTCTTGGAATTTCTGTGGACTCACTTCTTTCTGATTTTAGAAGCTGTTCCAATAATTCAAAACTTTTCCATGGGTCTATATCACCACAAGTGAAAAAATCCGCCGCTGCATAACCATATTCAGGCCAAGTATGTATTGTCAAATGAGATTCAGCAATTATTACAGCACCTGAAACCCCCCAAGGATTAAAATGGTGAAATACAGAATCAACAATTGTAGCCTTTGCATTTAATGCTGAATCATTCATAAAATTTTCTATAAGATGTGGGTCTTTAAGTATACTCTCATCACAGTTATAGTATTCTACTAGTATATGTCTTCCTAGTGTTTCAAATTTCATTTCAATCCCAACTCCTTTTACATATTTATATGTACTATTGTATTTATCCAATAACACAATTTATTTTATAACGAGTATTGTATCTAAGTTTTTATCTTGCATATCAGTCAAATATGCATTACTCTTTTTTAAAAAAACAATATACTCCATAATTTCTTTTGTTATTAATTCTCCTGGAGTAACAATTGGTATGCCTGGTGGGTATGCCATTATTGATTCTCCACAAATTCTACCTATGCATGACTTAATATCTATGCTTTCTTTAGATGCATAAAAAGCTTCTCGCGGATTAAGCTCAATAGTTGGATTTATTTGAATCATATTAAACTCATTTAACTTGGTTTCTTTTCTATAATTTTTTTCAATTATAGAAAGAGCCTTAACCAATCTGTCAATATCTGATTTGTTGGTTCCAATAGACACAAGTGCCAAGATATTGTACAAATCGCCTAGTTCTACTTGAATTGAAAACTTTTTATACAACAAATCATACACTTCAAAACCAGTTAAATTTAACCCTTTTACATTTATACATAATTTAGTTTCATCTATAAATTTAACACCTTTTCTTTTTAATATTTCGGTAGACAAAACATCTATTCCATCTATTTTATTTAATCTAGCTTTTGCATATCTAGATAAATTTAATGCTTTTGATAATTGTTCTTCTCCATTTTCAACTAGGTTAACTCTTGCTCCATCTATACTTGCCATAAGTAAATAAGATGCAGATGTAGACTGTAACATGTTGATTGACTGAAGTACTTTTTCAACTCTTATATTTTCTCTATTCAATAAAAGTGCTGAAGATTGTGTCAATGCTCCTCCAGTTTTATGTATACTTACAGCCACCATATCTGCTCCTAAACTTATTGCAGAAGGAGGTAAATCTAAATGAAATGGAAAATGAGCACCATGAGCTTCATCTACTAATACTAAAAGATTATTTTTATGACATAATTCTATGATGCTCTCAAGGTCTGCACAAGCACCATAATAAGTTGGATTAAGTAAAAATAAAGCTTTTATATCGCAGTTTTTCTCTATTTCCTCTTTAACTTTCTCAATAGTAATATTTAAACTTATACCTAATTGCTCATCAAATTCTGGTTGTATAAATATTGGTATTCCTCCACAAAGTATTAAAGCATTTATTACTGACTTATGAATATTTCTTGGTAGCAATACTTTTTCTCCTGGATTTATTACACTTAAAATCATTGCATGTATTGCTTGTGTAGTACCATTAGTTATAAAGAATGCTTCATCAGCCATATAAGCCTGTGCTAATAAATCTTGTGCATTTTTTATGACTCCAGTTGGATTAGATACATTATCCATAGTGGGTGATGAGTTTATATCCATTTTCATGAGATTTTCACCTAGATATTTATTTAATATATCTACACCTCTATTTTTCACATGTCCAGGTACATCAAAGCAAGCTATATCTCTTTTTGAATATTCTTTTAATGATTCCAATAATGGAGCACATTCATAGCTCAATTCAACTGCATTTGCGAACTCACTGTCCATGACTTTAAATTCATCCCCTCTCTATATTCTAATATTTTCATTGTTTTTATTTATTATTTCTATTTTTTATTTTTACTTTTATTAAACTCATGATATTTATTATATTAACAAACAAGTATTTTTACAAGTATTTTTTTATTTCATATCAAAAACCTATACCTTAGTGTTATCAATATTTATAAACTTTTATATTTTTTATTGTTTATATTAATTTTTTTTAAAATTAGTATTTGTAAACTTTCTTATTTTTAGTCAATTTCTTATTTTTATTTTTTTCAAGTTTTACTAACGCTTTAAGTTTAATATTTTTAATTAGTATGTATTCTATTACTAAACTTTTATACTATTTTTATTTTATATATTAAAATCCATAGTTTAGTGTAACTAAATAATTTTCATATTTGTAGATTTAAATTTTTTATAAAAATTATTAAAATTTAATCTAATACTATAGAATAAATTCTATTTGTACAAACAAAAATAGAGTAGTAAATAAATTCACTACTCTAGATTTATAGTATCATAACATTATAGACTTATAGCATTTTTTGTACATTCCTTTATATTTGCTACTTTACTCATAATTATAACTGTTAAAAGTTCTGAAACAGCCATACTTACCCATATTCCATTTACTCCAAATAACTTAGAAAAAACAAGTAGTATAATTGGCAACAGTAGGATTGAACGTAAAACGCCTATAATATTAGAATGTACTGGCATTTCTATCGCCTGATAATACATCATAGTTGTCAAATTCTTCCCAATCATAAGATAGGCTAAATTAGCCATATTAAGTGCAACATAGGCCATTAAAATAATTTCTCTATCACTTGTAAATATTTTTATAATTTCTTTTCCAAATAAAAAACATATTACTGTAAACATTATAGATACAAAGAAACTCATTTTTGTTGCCATATTATAATAGCCTAACATTTTTTTACTTTCTTTAGAACCAAAATTATAGCTTATAAGTGGTTGAACACCTAAAGTTATACCCATTAAGAGATTATAAATATTAGTAGTTACATAGTTTACTACAGCATAAGCAGAAAGACCTACATCTCCAACAACTCTTGTCAAAACTATATTATGTGCAAGTATAATTATTGAAAAAGCACTCTCTGCAAAGAATGAGGGAAATCCTATATTAAATAATTCTTTTAAAACATCCTTTTCTATCTTTGCTGAACCAAAAGATAACTTACCTTTTTTAAACATGAAATGAGGTAACATTATTAAAAGTGTAGATAGTTGACCTAAGCCACTTGCAATTGCTGCACTTTTTACACCAAATCCAAGCTTAAATATAAATAGATAATTTAAAGTTATATGAAATATTGTTCCTGACACAGTAGCTATCATAGCAAGTTTTGGTCTTCCATCATTTCTTAAAAAACTGCAAAAAACAAGACCTAGCAAATTTGGTAGACAGAAAATAGCATAAAATGTTAAATATTCAGAAGATAATCCTACTAAATTTTCTGTTGCTCCCATAATTCTAACTATATGCTCTGAAAAAAGTATACAAATTATTGTAAGAGATAAACTACCTATTATTAAGATTTTTATCACTTGTCTAAATATATTTACAGCCCTTTCATCATCTCTAGAACCAAATTTTTTGGAAACTAGTACTCCTCCTCCAACTGCCATTAAACTGGATAATCCTAAAAATACCATTACAAGAGGCATTACTATACTAACAGCTGTAAGTGCTGAATCGCCTAGTCCTTTTCCCAAAAATATTCCATCTAATATTGTATTAAATGATGATACAAACATAGCAAGAGCTGATGGTATAGCATACTCTAAAAATTTTTTTGCCATTAAAAATCT
The DNA here is from genome assembly GCF_020658275.1 of Clostridioides sp. ES-S-0190-01. Lineage (NCBI taxonomy): Bacteria > Bacillati > Bacillota > Clostridia > Peptostreptococcales > Peptostreptococcaceae > Clostridioides > Clostridioides sp. ES-S-0190-01. The sequence goes on from NZ_JACVWA010000016.1 coordinate 93,660, forward strand.
CCCTCCCATAGATTATTATAATAAATATTATTTCACTATATAAAATACTAATCTATCCTCTGAGGGTAGAGTCAAGTTTTTTTGTATACTATTTTTTTCTTATTTCTAATTGAACCAATGTCTTTTCTTTTGTATCTGAATCTACTCTGGAAAGCATCCATATTTCATTAAAATTTCCAACAAGTTCTATATTATTATTCTTTGCATAATCTATTATTTTTTGATAATAATCATAGGCATTATTCCAATTATCATCATATATAATTGTTAAATATTCACCTGCTGGTAAAATATGCTCATTCTCATATTCTTCTCTTTCTTTAAAATCTACTATATCATCATATAATAATGCTTTACCTTCTTTGATTACTTTCTCATATGAAATACTACCTGAGATTATAGGATATACATCATTATACTTATCTTGAATGTGTAAAATAATATGTCTCAGATACATCTCAAGTTCCACTTCATCCTTTGAATTACATTTATATACATTTACTTTTCTTTCTTTATTGTATTTTATAAATACATTATTTAAATCATATTTTAACAGTTCATTTACTTTAAATTCTATATCATTTAGATAATTTTTCACATCTGATAGTTCTTTTATTTTATTTTCTATCATTTTACTTTGTCTATCAATTGTATTCATCATAGAATCAATTGAACTGTCTGAATCAATTAATTTTTTTATATCTTCAAGAGCCATACCCATAATCTTACAGTACTTAATTACATCTATACTCATAAATTGTTCTCTTGAATAATACCTATATTTATTTTCTTGATTTACATATGCTGGTTTTAATATACCTACTTTATCGTAGTATCTTAGAGTTTTTATTGATAAATCAAAAAGTCTAGACACTTCTCCTATTGAAAAATATGTTTTTATATTATCCCCTCCCTTTATATTTTGCATTAAAATAGTACTACATTAACCTATAAATATCAATATAAAATTAATTGTATTTTTAATTAATTTTATATTGATATTTATATATTAAAAATAATAAAATAATGATAGAATTATAAAAAAATAAGAGAAGCTTTTAAAAGCTTCTCTTATTCCATCTCTGCTATAGGTATCGTTTTCCAATGTTTTCTTAAAATTGCTTCAACATTTTCTGAATCCTTTGCTCTCATAAACTTCACTGCCTCAATATGTTGATTATTGCTGTAAGTTAGCATTTTATACAATTCTTCTTCATTGTCGCTAGTATATGACTTTGACATAAAATTATATCTAAGAGAGTTCAACATATTTATTAACACCTGATTATCTGATTTTGCTATGTATATATCGTGAAATTCATTGCTTAGTTTTAAGTAGTTATTGTAATTTTTATACTTTATAGAGATAGCCATCATTTCTGTTAACTCGTCCATTTTTATTAAATCTGATTCAGTTAAATTTTCTAAAGATGAAGAGCCTGCTAACGCATCTAACATACCAATTACAGAGTATGTGTCTAGTTTTTCCTTTTCCTGAAACTCTTTTACCACAAATCCCTTATTAGGTATCTTTTCTAGTAAATTTTCACCTGCCAACCTCGTTAGTGCTTCCCTTGCTGGTGTTCTACTAACTCCAATAGAGTTACAAATTTCAGATTCAGTAATTCTCTGATTAGCTTCATACTCTCCATTTTGGATTTTTTTTGATATATAGTCATAGACTTGAGTTGTAAGTGGATCTACTTTCATAAGACACTCCTCCATATTAAGATTATAAAAGTTAAATCTCCCTACAACTTCAGTAGAGAGGTTTTGTTTTATCTTACTTATCTATATAATATCATAACTTCTATATTTTTTACACTTCTTTGTATATTTTGAAATACTAAAATTTTTATGATAATTTAAAACAAAAATGTAGCAAAACCTTTGATAAATCAAAATTTTTGCTACATTTTTATTTTTAACTTAAATTATTATACTTAAAATACACTAAAAATAATAAATGATTTAGAATCCATATGAATTTTTAATTCATTGTTTTCTATCTGTATATTTTTATTTATATTTTTAAGATTATACTTTATAGGTATTTCCTCTATAAAGTTACCTTCTATATTTAATGATATATTTTCAGGATTGTTACTTCTATTTATTAAAATCAGTATCCTATCATTATATTCATTAAATCTTATAAATGCAAACACATTGTCATTTTTAGTATATATAAATTCTGTTTCTCCAGAACTTAAAATTTTATTTTTATTCCTGATTTTTATAATATTTTTATAAAAATTTAACATATCTTCATCTTCATTTTTCCATGGATATGTTCTTCTATTGTCTGGGTCTACATCTCCACAAAGACCTGCCTCATCTCCATAGTATATATATGGTACTCCTTCAAATGTCATCTGCGTAGCTACAGCAAGTTTCATCAAATCTATATCATTATTTAATTCAGTTTTAGCTCTTGTGACATCATGTGTTCCAATTAAATTTAAATTAGACTTAAATGATTCTTCTGGATAATTTTCTTTAATTTGCATATATTTATTGCTAAGTTCATATGAATTAATTTCTCCTTTTAAAAATGAAAACATATTATTTCTAAATGGATATCCCATAACAGAATCTAATTCTTCACCTAATAAATAGCTTCTTCTTTGACCATAACTAATCTTATTTGAGGCATCTTCCCATACTTCCCCTATAAGTATAGAGTCATTATCAGCTTCTTTTAGTTCCTTTCTCAGCTCTCTTATAAACTCAGTTGGCAGTTCATCTGCAACATCCAATCGCCATCCTTTAATCCCCATATTCATCCATTTGTTTATGACACTATCCTTGTCATATATTATATAATCCATATAGCTTTTTTCTAATTCATTTGTATTTGGCAAGGTCTTTATATCCCACCAACTTTTATATTTATGAGGAAATTCTTCAAACACATACCATGAATAATATGGTGATTCTTTTGATTGATATGCACCTAAACTATCATAATTTCCATACATATTAAAATACTTACTATCTGCTCCAGTGTGACTAAAAACACCATCAAGTACTATTGATATATCTTTTTCTTTTGCTTTATCAATTAATTCTTTAAATGTATCTTCATCTCCAAACATAGGGTCAATCTTTTTATAATTTCCTGTGTCATACTTGTGATTACTAGAAGCTTCAAATATAGGACTCAGATATAATATACTCACTCCTAATTTTTTTAGATACCCAAGTTTATTAATTATTCCCCTTAAATTTCCACCATGAAAATCCCATCTTATAATATCCCCTCTATTGTCCTTTATGTACATAGGTATATCGTCCCAATTGCCATATATAAAGCTGTTTTTTTTAGGATTATCAACCTTCCCATTACGATTTCCATTGTTAAATCTATCTACAAATATATGGTAAAGTACTCCTTCTTTGTACCAGTTTGGCACTTTAAAGTCTCTATAAACAGTAATTTGATATTTATTGATATCATTATAATTATATTCACAAGTGTATCCATTTTCTCTATTCTTTCCATAGAATACAGTCTTTTTCTCACCATTTATTTCAGCAATCACTTTAAAATAATAAAAATAAACACCAGTTGTATCAAATTTTCCAACCTTACAATAAAAATACTTTCTAAGTGTATTATTGTTTAATTCTTCATTTAAAATTATTGTTTTTGATTCATCTTCTTTGTTTATTTCTAGGGAAATAGACTCAACATTATATCCTTCATTTACTTTGACATTAATCATCAATTCTTCATCAAATTTTAAAGCTCCAAACGGAGCCTTAAAATTTTTATCCCAAGAGTTATATTCTATTATGTTTTGCATTTATAATCACACCCTTTTAAACCAAATGTCTTTTGCATATTCAGAAATTGTTCTATCAGAAGAAAAAAATCCTGAATTAGCTATATTAACCAAAGACATTGTATTCCATTTTTCTTTATCACGATATAGTTTGTTTATATTTGCTTGAGCTTGCCCATAATTTTCAAAATCCCTCAATACAAAGTATTCATCATTGTAAGTGGTAAGTGAATTATAAATACTTCTACCTTCTTCACCTAGGTTAGGAATAAATCCATTTATTAAGTCATCTACTACTCTTTTTATATCCATGTTAGAATGATACAAGTCAAGTGAAGAATATCCACCAAACTTATTATAATTAAGTACTTGCTCTGCACTAAGTCCAAATAAAAACATATTTTCTTTTCCTACTTGTTCACATATTTCTACATTTGCACCATCTAATGTTGCTAAAGTTATAGCACCATTCATCATAAACTTCATATTACTTGTTCCTGATGCTTCTTTTGTTGTCGTTGAAATTTGTTCACTCACATTTGCTGCTGGTATTATTATCTCTGCTAATGATACACCATAATTCTCTATAAATACGACTTTTAACTTGTCCTTTACTCTAACATCATTATTTATAGTACTTGCAACTGAATTTATAAATTTAATTATGCACTTGGCTAAATAATATCCTGGTGCAGCTTTTGCTCCAAATATAAAAGTTCTTGGGTCAATATTTAAATTAGGATTGTCAAGTAATTCATGATACATATGGAGTACATTAAAAATATTCAATAGCTGCCTTTTATAAGCATGCAACCTCTTAACCTGAACATCAAATATAGAATTAGGGTCGATATTTAAATCGTATTTATCATTTATAAAATTTGCTAAATTTACTTTATTATTGTATTTTATATCATCAAGTCTTTTTAAAACAGAAGAATCATTTTTAAATTTTTCAATATTCTTTAGCTGTAAAGTATCTGTTTTCCATGAATCACCAATTAAATCTGTTATTAAATTGCTAAGTTGCGGATTTGAACTTATAAGCCATCGTCTATGTGCAATTCCATTAGTTTTATTGTTAAATTTATTTGGTTCGTCTTGATAAAAATCTTTTAAAACTTCTGTTTCAAGAATTTGAGTATGAAGCTTAGCAACTCCATTTACACTGTGACTTGTTACAATACATAAATTTGCCATATTTATGTTGTCCCAGTCTATTATACTCATTCTTCTTATTTTATCTTGGTCATATCCTTTATTATTTAATTCTTCTACATACCTTCTGTTTATTTCTTCTATTATCATATAAATTCTTGGTAATAACTCTTTTATCATACTTACAGGCCACTTTTCCATTGCTTCTGACATTATAGTATGATTAGTATAAGATACTGTTTTTTTAGTTATCTGCCATGCTTCATCCCAAGATAAGCCTTCTTCATCAAGTAAAATTCTCATAAGTTCTGGTATACACAAGGTAGGATGTGTATCATTTATATGAATTGCCACCTTATCAAATAAATTACTGATGTTTAGTTTATTCTTTTTATACTTCCTTATTATATCTTGTACACCTGCACTTACAAAGAAATACTCTTGCTTCAGTCTCAATAATTTTCCTGCATAATTTGAATCATCAGGATACAACACCTGTGAAATTTCTTCAGTATAGTACTTGTGTTTTAGGGCCTCTTCATAACTTCCTGAATAATTTAGAGCATTTGAAGTAAGTTCTCCAAAGTCTCTTTTTGGTATCTCACTTTTAAATAATCTTAAAGTATTGATACACTGATTTTGGTATCCGATTATTGGTATATCATAAGGCATTGCCATTACAGGAAGATAGTTTTTATGGACTACTTTTAAATGGTTTCCCTCCTTAATCAACTCTACTTCTCCACCAAACTTTACCATCGTCGCTTCATTTGGTCTTACAGTTTCCCATGCATAGCGTCCTTCTGTAAGCCAGTTATCAGGTACTTCGACCTGATAACCATTTACAAATTTTTGTTCAAATAAACCGTATTTATATCTAATTCCATATCCTTGACCACTTATGTTCAAAGATGCCATAGAATCTAAAAAACATGCTGCTAATCTTCCAAGACCACCATTCCCTATAGCTGGGTCTACCTCAGCTTTGATTAAATCATCTAAGTTAATTCCTAATTCTAGTAATCCTTCTCTAACTTCTTCTTCAATATTTAAATTTAGTAAATTAGATTTTAATTGTCTTCCTATTAAAAACTCTAGACTAAAATAATAAACCTCTTTTTTCTTATCTAATTTCGTAGCAACCCATTTTTTTGCTATTTCATCTTTCAGTAGACTACATAATACATTTAACAATTGTTCATCAGTAGCTTCCTTGATAGACTGTGCATATAAGCTATACATTTTCACTTCAAATTTTTGCTTGAATTTCTTTTTGCTTATTGTTACCAAAAAAACCACTCCTTTAATCACATATGTCTCTATATGTTTCTATATACTCCTTAGCTGATTTTTTCCAACTATTATCAGTATTCATTGCATTTTCAACTACTTTAATCCATTTTTCTTTATCTTTAAAAACTTTAATTGCATTTTGCAAACAGAAAAACATCTCATGAGCATTGTAATTTTTAAAACTAAATCCATTACCTTCTCCAGTAAATTGATTGTAAGGTATTACAGTATCTTTAAGTCCTCCAGTTTCTCTAACTACTGGTAAAGAACCATATCTCATAGCTAGCATTTGACCTATACCACAAGGTTCAAATAGTGATGGCATCAAGAATATATCACTTGCAGCATAAATTTGTTGAGCCAACGATGCATTGAATGTAATTCTAGCAGATACTTTATCTGAAAAATTAGAATCATAATAATTAAACATTGATTGATATTGATGTTCCCCAGTTCCTAAAATGACAATTTGTAAATCTTCCCTCATAAGCTCAGGCATCATATAGGCTATTAAATCAAATCCTTTTTGAGAAACTAGTCTTGAAACTATCCCTATTAATGGAATAGATGAATCCTTTTTTAATCCTAATATATCTTGTAATCTTAATTTATTTTCCAATTTTTTCTCAATAGAATTTACATTGTAATTGACAAATATATCCTTATCTTTCTCAGGGTTATTCAGGTCATAATCTATGCCATTTAATATCCCTTTTAATTTGCCTGATTCCTTTCTAAGTAAACCATCTAATTGTTCTCCATAAAAAGATGTTTGTATCTCATTTGCATAAGTAGGACTAACAGTTATAACTTTATCTGCAAAATTTATTCCAGCTTTCATAAAATTTATTGAACCATAATACTCTATATCTCCATTATCAAAATATTTTTCAGGTAAATCTAATATATCATTTAAGACATACTTATCAAATACACCTTGATATTGTAGATTATGTATAGTATACATAGTTTTTATATTTTTATACCCCTCAAGGGTTGCATATCTCTCTTTTAAAATTAATGGTAACATACCTGTGTGCCAATCATTTATATGTATTACATCTGGATAAAAGTCAATTCTACTTATAGCTTCTAAGACAGCATCTGTAAAGAATGTATATCTTTCTGCATCATCTCCATACCCATAAATACTCTTTCTCTCATCTTCTCTTCTAAAATAAAATTCATTGTCTATAAAATAAAATTTAACACCATCTAGTTCCATTTCTAAAAGACCACAATATTGATTTCTCCATCCAACGCGTACACTAAAAACGGCTATTTCTTTTAATTGATCTTTTAAATAACTTGGTATAGTTGAATATTTAGGCATTATTACCCTTACATCTACACCTTCTTTTTTTAATTCTTTAGGCAATGCATAAGATACATCTCCTAATCCTCCAGTTTTAGCAAAGGGCCAACACTCTGCTGTTACATAAAAAACCTTCACTAGCTATTCCCCCTTCTAAAAAATATTTTTATATATTCGTATTTTTTTCTACTACAATAGGATATTTTTCATCTCCTTTTAACTCTTTTCCTTTTGATACACTTGTATTTTTATCTAGTATTGCATTATATAGTTTTGCATTTGACTTTATTACACAATTTTGCATTACTATTGAGTTTTCTATAACTGTTCCTTTTTCAACATTAACTTTTCTAAATATAATGCTATCTTTTACAGTACCTTCTATTAAGCAACCTGATGCTATAAAACTATTTTCTACCTTTGCACTATCTGTGTAAATTGTAGGTGACTCATTCTTTTCTTTAGTAAATATTTTTCTTTCAGAATACAGTAATTCATCAGCCACTTCTATTTCTAATAAATCTTTGCTCATTTGAAAATATGATTCAACAGAATTTACACATTTCAAATATCCTGTATACTCATAAGCTCCTATTTTCATATTTTCTGCTTCTTCAACAATGAACTCTTCTAAATAACAATAATTCCCTTTATTTACAATATTATATATACATTCTACAAAATCTTCACGTTTCATAATATATGTTTCCATACATATATTTGCTCTAGGGAATTTTCCTAAATTATTTCCTACATTTATTACTCTGTTATTACTATCTAAGTTTAAGGTTAGATTACCAGCAAAATCTTTATTTGCATTGTTTACATTTTTATATATTATAGTTATATCATTATGAGATTTTTTATGGTACTCCAAAGCCTGAGAGTAATCTAGGTTACATAACATATAACTTGGAGCTATTAAAATGTATTCTTCTTCACTTTTCTCTATATAATCAAGATTAGCTAGTATTGTGTATATATCTCCTTCTCTATGTGAGTAAGTATTTCTATACTTAGTATTTTCTGGGCTAAAAATTGATAAACCGCCCTTTTTTCTACTTAAATCCCAATCTTTTCCACTACCTATATGGTCTGTCAATGATCTATACTTTTCTTTTGCGAATATTCCAACTTTTGTGATTCCTGAATTTATCATATTAGATAGAGCAAAGTCTATTATTCTATATCTTCCAGCTATTGGTGTAGAAGCTATCGGTCTTCCATAATTAAGTTTATTTATTGCAGGGTCTCCTTTTTTGTTTAAATTTATTATACCTAAACATTCATTTCTCATCTTAAAGACCTCCTTCTATTAATACGCATCTAGGCTCTATATTTTCATATTCAGAAACTACATTTATCTCATTATTTACATTTTTTATCTGAACATTGTCATTTATAGTTGCACATTCACCTATCATAGCTTTTTCTATAGTTACATTTTCTCCTATTACAACATTTGGCATGATTACTGAATCAATTACTTTACTTCCTTTTCCAACAACAACTCCATGTGATAATACAGAGTTTCCTACTTCTCCTAAAATTCTACAACCATCAGCTATCATTGATCTATGAACATTTGCACTTTTGCCTATATATTGAGGAGGCATTGCCATTGTATTTGTATATATCTTCCATTTAGGGTCTGATAAATCCAGTGTTTCTGGAGATTTAATTATATCCATATTTGCATCCCATAAACTTTGTATAGTTCCTACGTCTCTCCAATACCCCTTAAATGGATATGCATACATTCCAACATTATCCTCTAACATTTTAGGTATTAAATTCTTTCCAAAATCATCATAATTTATATCTGAATTTTTTTCTGCTTCTTTAAAATAACTTCTCAACATTTTCCAATCAAATATGTATACTCCCATAGATGCCAAATTACTTTTAGGTTCACCTGGCTTTTCTTCAAATTCATAAATACTTGAATCTTCATTTGTATTCATTATGCCAAATCTAGAAGCTTCATCCCAAGGTACTTCAATTACTGCAATCGTAGCCTTAGAGCCTTTTTCTTTATGAAATTTTAGCATTTTACTATAATCCATCTTATATATATGGTCACCAGATAATATTAATACATATTCTGGATTATAGGTATCTACAAAATCCATATTCTGATATATAGCATGTGCTGTACCATTATACCAATTTCCCTCTTTTTCATTCATAAATGGTTGTAATACATATACTCCACCATTTATTCTGTCTAAATCCCAATGACTTCCCATACCTATATGAGAATTTAATATCAGTGGTCTATATTGAGTTAAAACACCTACAGTATCTATACCAGAATTTGAACAATTACTTAAAACAAAGTCAATAATTCTGTACTTTCCTCCAAATGATACAGCTGGTTTTGCAATTCTCTTTGTGAAAACTCCAAGTCTTGAACCTTGCCCCCCTGCCAAAATCATAGCTAACATCTCTTTTTTCATTTAATGACACTCCCCTCATCTAGTAATTAATATTTATAATTGCATTTTTACCTTTATAAACTTTTAGTCAATAAATGTTGTGTATAAATTTTGCCCAAATGATAATGTAATAAGAGTAAAATAATATAAACTATACAATTTCTATAATGTATACCCCATAATTACTTTATTGAAGTATACATTATTTTCCATAAGTGCTATAGTACTTATAATATTCAATTCCTAGTTAGAAAATAATATAAACATTTATTTTATAGATATAAAAAATATTTTTTATAAATCAATTTATATCATACAAACATACTTAAATTTTTATGCTTTTTTGATTTGATAATAATAGAACATAATATGACATGATTATCTAAAAATCTTTAAATAATTACTAGCTAATTTTATTTTTTGTTATTTGCTCATCTATGATTAAATCAGTGAATTATAAAATTTTAGTTCTATTGTTAGACATATTCATTATGTTTGATATTTTTATAACTATATATGTTATCAATATAAATATCCAAATTAAAGTTACTTTCTTTTCCTATATGTTTTATTTAATATTATATAACACTTTTTACATTAGTAAAGGGTAAATTGTATAAAAATTCTGTTAATTTATTTTTAAAATCGCGTTTTATAAATAAAAACAAAGAAGAAGACCTAAAAAACTATAAGTCTTCTTCTTTTCAATGTGCATTCTATACTATATTTAATTAATTCGACATTTAATTTCCATTTCCTTCCTACTATAAAAAAACTCTTTTATTTTTTTAATGAATCATTTCCACTAAATGCATCTTTTACATCTAATATATCATTTTTATCATCACTCATGACTTCTTTTATTCCTTTGAATGTTCCTAAGAAATTAACTGCTTCTGAAGGTAAAACCAATTTTGTTGACTTACCTTCAGCCATTTTTTCAAGTGCTTCCATAGATTTTAATGCTAAGATATTATTGTCAATGTCAGACTCTTTCATAGCTGAAAATACTAATTTCAAACCTTCTGCAGTAGCCATTTGAGTTCTTTTAATCATTTCAGCTTCACCTTGTGCTTTAGCAATAGCTGTTTGTCTTATAGCCTCAGCTTCACCTTCTGCTACCAATATAGCAGACTCTTTTTCTCCTTCTGCTACACGTACCATAGCTTCTTTTCTTGCTTCTGCTGTTAATATAGCAGATTGTTTTTCTCCTTCTGCTTGTAATATAGCAGCTGACTTATTACCTTCTGCTTGAAGTATTGCTTCTCTTCTTTCTCTTTCCGCTCTCATTTGCTTTTCCATCGCAACTTGAATATCATGAGGAGGCATTATGTTCTTTAACTCTACTCTATTTACTTTTATTCCCCATTTATCTGTTGCTTCATCAAGGATTGTTCTCATTTTTACATTTATTATATCTCTTGATGTTAGTGTTTCATCTAAATCAAGTTCACCAATTATATTTCTTAAAGTTGTAGCTGTTAGATTTTCAATAGCAGCTATTGGATTTGCTATTTCAAATACATATCTAACTGGGTCTGTAACTTTATAATATACAACTGTATCAATCTGCATAGTTACATTATCTTTAGTTATAACTGGCTGAGGTGGGAAATCTATTACAATTTCTCTCAAGTCAATCACATATGCCATTTTATCTAAAAATGGTATCAAGAAATGTACTCCTGTTTCAGCCACTTTTTGAAACTTACCAAGTCGCATTATTATACCTACTTTAGATTGTTTTATTACTCTTATACAAGTTAAACTTATTGCTACTACTACTATTATTAATACAATACTTAAAACAACTTTCATGCCCATAAATATATCCTCCTTTTATTTTATTGATTCGTCACACTAGTTGCAGAATTTACTTTTTTAACAACTAGTTTTACCCCTTCTATTTTTAATACTTCTACTGTAGAGCCCTTATCAATCTTTTCATCATCTATAGAAATAGCAGTCCATGTTTCATGTTCAACTACAACTAAACCAGTTTGATTTGGAGAAATTTCCTCTGTAACAACACCTTTTTTAGATATCATTGCTTGTAAATTGGTATTAGATTTATAAGTTTTATCTTTTTTTACAATTTTCTTAGTAGCTACAACTAACATAGCTATAGAAATTACAGCAAATATTAAAACTTGTAAAAATATACTCTTTATAAAAGTACTTAAAAATATAAGTATTACTGCTCCCACACTAAACCATATTAGTGTTAAGCTTGGAGTCAACATTTCTGCTATTCCAAATAAGACTGCTACTATTAACCATATCAACTTCATACTATCTACCCTCTTTTCATATGAATTATCAAACACTATATAAATCATATTCTTTATACAATATATTTGAATATGATTTTAAACAATCAACCAAAAACCAATAAAATAAGTCAATTTGAGATTAATTTAATAGTATTATATCAGCATACTTTGTTAAAGTTGTTACAAAGTAGTATCAAATATTAGTAATTAAATAATCAAAAACTTGTTCATTGTTAACGAAATGTTACTTATTAAATCTGTTGCATTTACTGTATACATACTTTTTCCTAACTTATCTCCTATATAACCATGTACATATGCTCCACTCACTGTAGCTTCAAGTATATCCATACCTTGACCTACAAAAGAAGTAATCATACCAAGTAAACAGTCTCCTATTCCACCAGTTGCCATACAACTATTTCCTGTAGGATTTATATATGTTTCTTTACCATCTGTTATGATAGTTTGATATCCTTTTAAAAGAACAACTACATTGTATTTTTGAGCAAATTCTTTTGCCACATCTACTCTATGTTCTCTTATATACCCAATTGAGTCACCTGTCAACCTGGCCATTTCTCCCAGATGTGGAGTAATTACAAACTTATTTTTCCACTCTAAAAACTTATAGCATCTATCCTTCATAACATTTAATCCATCTGCATCCAATATTATTGGACAACTAGAGTTTTCTACTACTCTAAGTAATCTCTCAAAAGTTTTGTGATTATCTCCCATTCCTGGACCAAAACCAATTGCATTGCTAGAACTCAATAGTTTATCAACTCTCTCTTCTTCAAAATTTACAGTCATTGCTTCAGTGAGTCTAATAGATACTTTTTCTTGTACATCTTTACTACTAATCAAAGTTACAAGACCACTTCCACTTTTAACAGCAGATTCAGTTGCTATGAAACTAGCCCCATAAAATCCTTTTGAGCCTGCAACTATAGATACTTTTCCAAAATCACTTTTAAATCCATTCTTATCTCTTCTTCTAATATTATTTTTTACAAAACTCTCATCAGTTATGAATTCATCATTATGGTATTTTCTTGTAATAAAATCTGGAATACCTATTTTTTCTACAATTACATCCCCAATAAGTGAGTTTACATCATAATTTAAAAAACCTCTTTTATAAAACTCAAAACTAATTGTTTTTTTTGCTTTAATACAAATTCCAAGTATACTTCCTTTGTCACTATCTATACCAGATGGTATATCTATAGAATATGTATTTTTGCTGTTATCATTTACTATATCAATTACTTCTTTAAAAATACCAGTTATTTCTCTCTTTAGTCCTGTTCCAAATATTGCATCTATTACAACATCACTTTTAGATACTGCTTCCTTAAACATTGTTAAATTTTTATTTTTAATTATACTCTGTTTTTCTGTTTCAATAATTTTATCTACTTTATTTTTATTTATATAGTCATTATATTCCTCGCTTAAATCATTTTTATCAATATTTATAATATTAATCCCCATATTTAAAAGTATATTATAATTGATTTTAGAACATTCACTTAGTTTCTTGATATTACCAATTAAAAAGACATTTACATTTTTTTCTTTTAGCTTTAAATGTCTTGCTATTCCAAGACCATCTCCACCATTATTTCCAACACCACATACAATTGTATAATCATTATATATATCTATATCCATGTTTCTCATTGCAGATATTACTGCATTTTCCATCAATACAATCATTGGAATTCCCAATTCTTCTACGCATGCATTATCAACACTTCTACTTAAATTCGCTGTACCTATCAACACATATCATCACTCCTATAAAATTAAATACTTCCTAAAATATTTAAATAAAAACATATAAATATCTACTGAAGTCTTTTTAATCTTGTAAACATCTTGAATAAAAACATCAAAAATAAGATTCCTAAAAATAATTAAAAAAATAATAAAAATTCTGAATTGAAATAATCATTCAATTTATTATATCATATAATTTTGGTCATTATATTACTTCAAAATCTATTTTCATTAATTCTATAAAAAGTTTACCTTTTGCTCAATTTGTTTCTAAAGTCCAAATGAATTTTAATTTTTATTTATAAATTAAAATTTAAGAAAACTACCCAATCCTATACATAAAACTTTTTTTATTCGAACTCAATTTTCTGACAATTTAATAATTTTTCAAAATTTATTGTTGACTTTTATTTTTTACTGTATTAAACTAATTACTATACAAAATATAAAACAAAATTTTCAAAATTATTAAATTAAAAGGAGAGGTAAATATGAAGACTTTATTAAACAAACAAGTACGATTTTTTAGTAGCCAATTTAGTTAGGGTTTGTAGCTAAGTTAAGACAAATTGTCATAACATAGATACAGACCCCTTAGGATTACCATTTTTAAGGATTGTATCTATGTTGGCTATAGTGATTGTTGTTAAAGTTTTTATTTTATCATCATATTATAGAGAGCCACATGGATTATACTGTGTGGCTCATTCGTGTTTTTGCCATACAGTTATATGTACTGTGTGGTTTTTTTATATCCAAAATTTAATTTTCAATTATATTTAAAAAATTATTTTAAAATATTTTCAAAGGGGTGTTTTATTTATGTCAGGTATTATATCTGTAATGACACAAAGTTTAATTTTATCAATCATGGCACTGGGGGTTTATATAACTTACAAAATCTTAGATTTTCCCGATATGTCTGCTGATGGTAGCTACACAATGGGAGCTTCTATTGTAGCATTTTCTCTTACTAATGGGATTTCTCCTATAGTAGCAACTTTAATGG
>NZ_JACVWA010000017.1:0-134031 GCF_020658275.1 Clostridioides sp. ES-S-0190-01
ATCTCCATCTTTTACTGTTCCTTTTGTTAGTGTTAGTACATATGTGTTATCTGATGGATCTACTGTTTCATCACCTGATGTCATTTTTATTTGTTTATCTGTTGCATCAAAAGTTAATTCACCTACTGCTGCTGCTACATATTTTTTCACTTCAAATGTTGTATTTGCAATTGAATCTGTAGCAGTTGTTTCAGATACTGCTCCTGCCTTAACTAATACACTTACATTATTTAAATCATCTTGCACAACTTGTTCTGCTGTCCCTGATACTGTAATTGTTACTGTATTTTCTGATTTATTTCCTATTGCTGTATAACTTAATCCCGCTGGTAATCCAGTTACTTCAACATTAGCTTTTATATCTCCATCTTTTACTGTTCCATTTGTTAACTTTAATACATATGTATTATCTGATAAATCTACAGTTTTATTATCTGAACCTATTTTTATTTGTTTATCTGTTGCGTTAAATTTTATTTGACCTACTTTTGATGAAGAACTTCCTCCACTACTTCCCCCTGAAGAACCTCCACTTGAAGAACTTCCTCCTGATGAGTTAGAACTTGGATTATTTCCACTTATAGATGGAGAATTGTCTCCCTTAACAGTACTTATTGTACCCTTATTATCTATAGTAGTACCTTTAGAATTATTTGTAACTGTAGTTATCTTACCACCATTAGTTACTTTTATTTGACTTGCTCCAGATGCTACTGTTAAACTACCAATCTCACCTTTTGAATTATTTTCTATCTTAGCTCCATTTTTATCATTAACTTTTAAATTAGTTATTTTTCCATAGTTAACGAAAGTTCCGTCTTTAACATCATCTATAACTACATCATCTACTTTCGCATAGTTGTTTACATCCCCATTAGGCATGTTGATAGTTACAGTCTTTGTATATGTACCATTTAAATTCACTGTTACTGCTTTGTCAGTTTGTATTGTAAATGCTTCTTTAACTTCACTAGTTGGTTTAAAGTTTATAACATCATTAGCAGTTGCTTTATCTACAGCTGACTTTAATTCAGCAATTGTTTTAGCTTCAGATGTACTTACTTCTTGTAATGATTTAATTTCATTAAATGCTGTTTCATTACCATTTCCGCCAACCTTAGTTATTTTATCAAAACTCTTAGAGTTAACTAAAGTTTTTTGTGAAGCTGATAGATTTTTTCCAACTAAAACTACTGGTGATTGATTTTTAGCACCTAATACACCTACTGCTAAAGCATCTATAAGTTGGTCTTGTTTAGCCATCCCGTCTTTAGTTACATATGCATTTTTTAAATCTGTCTTTTTATAGAATTCTTTTACTACTTTTGCATTTGTATCATTTCTATCTGTTCCACCTAATCTTGTACTATTTGGTAGTTTATTTTTTACAGCTTCAGAAACTGAACTTTCTCCACCTATTACATAAGATTGAGTTATTCCTGCATCTTTTATAAATTTATCTGCAACTGCTGTTCCATTTTTAGAGTCAGCAAGTATTACTGGCATATTATTTTGCGCAGCTGGAGCACCCACACTTACTGCATCTGCAAGCCCTTTTTCACCATTAACTACAGCTATTTTTTTAACATCACTTACTGCATCTAATCTCTTTGCTAACTCTAAAGATGTTTGGTATCTCTCTGCACCAGATATTCTTTCAAAAGATATTTTTAAATCTTTTATTTGTTTTTCTATATTTGCACTTAGTACAGAAGTACCACCTATTAGATATACTTTCTTAGCTTTTAGTCTTTGTAACTCTGCTTTTGTCTTATCATTTAATTTATCTTTACCTGTTAAAAGTATAGGAGCATTTTTTGCTTTTGCAAATGGTGTTGCGGATAGAGCATCTGCTATAGATGAATCATTTACTATTACTACCTCATCAGCATTTTTCCATCCATCTTGGCTTATTTTTACAGCAGTTTCATATCTCTCTTGTCCAGTTAAATTTGTTGCTACTGTTTGTGCACTAGCTATACCTGCTGTAGAACTTCCAGCTATCATAGTAACTGTAAGCATAGCAGCAATCTTCTTTGGTATTTTCATTATATTTCCCCCTTGTCCATTAGTAGTACCTAATTGTTTCGTTTTGTTCCCGTTTTAATTCTAAGGGATACTTAAAGACTAATTTTAAAGAGGTTTTCTAACTATAATGATTTTATAATTAATATATAATTTATTTATTATTTTCTTATATTATAGTTATTATAAAGGAATACGTAGATTTTCTAATTGATTGAAAAATTAGTAAATTTTAATTTTAAGGTGAGTTTGATTTTTATGTTAATGAATTGTCGTAAAATAGTAGGTTTTATGTAAAAAAAAGTAGCTCTTAGAATTAAAAGTGCTACTTGTTTTATAAATAAATTTCATTATTTATACTTATGATTATATATTAAATAACCAATTTTATCCATATGAAAAACAAATTAATTTGATATTTTTTAAATTATTTTTTATATTTATATTTTATTTTGTTGTATTTTTACGAGACAATATAAAAATAGTATAAAGCTTATATAAAGATAATATAAAATTCTATCTTTCCATCACAAATTTCAACCTTATATCTAAAATTATTTTCTTCAAGTATAGTCTTAACTATTGTAAGACCAAGACCAGTACCTGAAAGTTCTTTACTTCTTGACTTCTCTAAGACATAAAAAGGCTTCCATATATCATCAATATCATCTTCTCTATCATAATCTATTCCATTTTTTATAGATAAAATAATCTTATCCTTATCTCTAAAAAGATTAATCTCTATATCATTATCACTAGTATACTTTATTGCATTACTAATCAAATTATTAAGTACCATATCTATACTATCTTTATCAGAATTTATTATAAGATTTTTATCTTCTATATCGCATTGAACACTTATATCATCCTTAGATATCAATAATTCATAATTTTTTAAATTCTTAAGCAGTCTTTCCTTTAAATCTACTTCACACAAACTAACTTCTTTTTTCTCATATTTAGCCCAATATAAAAGAGTATTTATTGTATTAGACATATTTTCTGCCTGTTCAATTATTGTATCTGTATAAGTACCATCATCCAAACCATCTTTCATACCTATAGCATATGCTTTTATAAGTGCTATTGGAGTTTTCATTTCATGAGATGCATCAGATATAAAAGATTTTAAATTTTCATTTCTTTTATTTAATTCATTGTGTGCCTTTTCAAGCTTTACACTCATTATATTTATGCTATAAGCTAACTCCTCTATTTCATCATTCGTTTTTATGGCCTCAGTTCTAAAATTTAACTCAGATATATCCTTCGATAAAAGCTTTAACTTTTCCATAGGTCTTATAATTCTGTTTGACAGTATAAATGTAAGTATAGTTATTATAATTACTGAAAATATCCCCATTATTATATTAAATCTATTTACTATACCAATTGTTTCTTCTGAATGTTCTATTGGTATAGATATAGCAAATAAATAATTATCCTTTTTCATAAACTTTACTAGTAGACTATATTTGGTTTTTCCCTGATTATATATTTTATTAATACTTTTATTGTCAATATCTTTTAAAACACTTCCTTCAATCCAAAATTTATTTAAGCTCAAACCTTTATTCCAAAAAGCGTCTAGCAAATCTTGATTTATTTTATCCATACTATTTTTATTTTTGTAATTTTTATCTAATGTTACATATACAATGGCTGTATTACTTTTTTCTTCAATTAATTCAATATTTGACTTTAATTTATTAATATCCTTATGTTTTATTTCATTTTCAATGTTGTTCAATACATTTCTTTTTTCATGTAAATAATACCTATGAATAAACATACTATTTATAGCTATAGATATTATATAAACAACTACAACTACTATTGATATACTTATAGATAACTTCTTATTTAGTTTAGTCATCAAAATCCTCCAGACTATACCCTAATCCTCTGTAAGTTTTTATTATATCTTCTCCTACTTTTGTTCTCAGTCTTCTTATATGAGTATCTACTGTTCTAAAATCTCCATCATAATCCAATCCCCAGACTAAATCTAAAAGTCTTTCCCTAGATAAAACTATTCCTTTATTATTAACTAAGCAATGCATTAATTCCAATTCTTTTTTAGTCAATAGTAGTTCATCATTACCTTTAAAAACTTTATTTGACTCAAAATCTATTTTTAAATCTCTTATATTAATTGTATCTTTATAATTTACCAATTTCTTAGCCCTTATTATTAAGACTCTAGGGTCAAATGGCTTTTTAACATATTCATCTGCACCTATATTGAGTGCCTCGATTTCATCTTCGCTTTGACTTTTAGCTGTCAACATAAGTACCTTTGTGTTACTATTTTCCTTTATCTCTTTACAAACCTCTATTCCATCAATTAATGGCATCATCCAATCCAGTATTGCTAAATCTATTTTATTTTCATAAAAAACATCTAAAGCCTCTTCCCCATTTTTTGCAGTAAATACATTGAAGCCTTCTTTTTTAAAATAAGCACAAAGTATCTTAATCATACTCACTTCATCATCAGCAATTAATACATTCATATATTCACATCCCTAAATTTATTATATTTCATATTATATCCATTGTTTCAATTATATAAAATATATGTTACAAGAAGTTTACAATTATTACTAAATACCAATATAAAATAGAGTACAGATAAGCTTTAATACTAAATCTATAAATTTAAACACATAGTTAACTCTGCAAAATTTTTAAATATAATTGTTACTCTCTAAATATTAATATAAAACAGAAACCTACAAAATAACTCTTCTATATAAAATTAATATTTTTATCCAATCCCATAAGATTTTATACATAAATAAAAAAGTATCTCACCTATGATTTAAAAATCATTTTGAGATACCTTTTACAAAATTATATATTCTACACTACTTATCTAAGCTTAAATCTTAATCTATTAATAATCTAATTTACCCTAATTGCTATTGTATTTTATAGATATAGCCAATTTATCTAAAATCCTCATCAATACATCATATGCATTTATTTAAAATAATCCTAATATACCTGTAATAGCACCTACCACTATCAATATACCCATTATTTTTATTGGAGAAAGACCTTTCTTTAAAGCAAAGAGTACCAATAAAGTAAGTACCAAAGGAATTAATCCTGGAAATATCTTATCAAGTAAATCTGTCTGAAGACTAAATTTAAAATCTCCACTAGTATAACTTATTGGTGTAGATAAATTAATAAATCTACCTACTAGTCCGCCCATAACTAAAGTCCCTAGTATCGAAGCACCTTCTATAACTTTATTTACTATTCCACCCTGAAGTATACTTTCAACAGCTTTTTTACCATACTTGTATCCATTTGTCCACATTCCAAATGAAATTGAGGTCATTATTATATATTGAGCCAATACAAATAATATCGGTCCTGCAATTGATGCTCCTCCCTCAGTTAAACCAATACAAACAGCTAATACTATAGGTGTTATAACTCCTTGAGTTAAAGTATCTCCAATACCTGCCAATGGTCCCATTAAACCTGTCTTTATGGCATTCATACCATCACCACTTATTTCATCTGCACCATTAGCTTTTTCTTCTTCCATAGCTATTGTTATTCCATGTATAACACATCCACATATAGGCTCTGTATTAAAAAATGCCAAGTGAGTTTCTACTTCTTGCTTTAACTCTTCTTTATCTGGATATAACTTCTTAAGTACTGGTAACATTGAATGTGAAAATGCTGTTGATTGTAATCTTTCATAATTGTAGTTAGATTGTGCAAAGAAAAACCATCTTAGCCATGACTTTATCACATCTTTTTTGCTTAACATTTTCTTAGCTACTTCACTTTTTGTATCTGACATAATTTTTTCCCCTTTCTTATATATTTAAGATGTCGCACCATCTTTTCCATATTTAATTGAAGTAATTGTAAGAGCAAGTATTACTCCAATAACAGATATTACTATTATATCTACTTTAAAATAAACAGCCATTAATATACCTAATATGAAAAATGGCATAGTAAACTTATTTCCAATTAATTTTAAGTTCATAGCAATTCCTAACGCTGGTAACATAGCTCCAATTACATTGAATACATGTAACACATTATCATTCATTACTTCTAACATTCCATCTATTGCATTTGGCCCAAAATAAACAACTAATAATGCTGGTATAAAACTCATTACAAACAATAGTATCTGAGGTGGAACTATGTTTATAAATGCTACTTTATCTATATTTCCTTTTTGAACCTCTCTATCTGCCCAGTGTGCAAAAAAAGAATTGACTGTCATTTTACCTATCCAAAGTACAGTTGCAACAGTACCTAATGGAACAGCTATTGCCATTGCAGTACTTACATCCAAATTAGATGCTATAGCTAAAGCAGTCCCCACATATCCTGCAAAAGCTGGGTCTCCCATTTGAGCCCCTCCTGCTGATATGAATCCTAAATATATCATATTTATACCTGCACCTATAATTGCTCCTTGAACTGGGTCTCCTAGTATAATTCCTGTTACAAATCCAGCTAATAAAGGTCTATTCCATGTAAAAAATCCAACATAAGTTAGCCATGGACTCCAAGAAAGATAATAAAAAATTGCTATTAAAACTGCTTGAATTAGTGAAATTTGCATGTTCTTCCTCCTTATTTAATTTTAAATATTTACAAAATAGGTCTTACAACAATGTTCCTACATCAATTTTCTTTGCATCTGGAACTATTTGTATAAAACACTTAACATTCTTTGATATTAATTCCCTAAATATTTCTTTCTCTTCATCTGATACTGATATATTCTTATAAAAACTTTTTCTTCCAAGACCAGCACCCATACCCCCAACATTTAATTCTTTTAAATCTACTCCATTATTTACTAGACCTAAAACAGTTTTAGGATATTTAACTAATACTATTAAATTTTCATCTCCATCATATGATTTTAAAACTTCAGCACCTGATTCTATATCATGCACTTCAACCTTAACAGTTGAAGGTGCTGCCATTTGTAATACTTGAACTATAAAAGGGTCTTTTACAACTAAATCATCTACTATTACTATCCTCTTTGCTGATGTAATCTTACACCAAGCAGTTATAACTTGCCCATGTATTAATCTATCATCAATTCTTGTTAATGCTATATTGCTCATAATAATTCCTCCAAAATTTTAATTTATTTTATATATTTAAAGCTGCTTTTACATCTTTAATTCCTGAAACTCCAACTTCTTCACATAAATTTTTTAAATCTTTTAACTTCATAGTATCTCTGTTTAAAAACAGCTCTAAAAGCATAGGCAAATTTACACCTGTTAAACATTCTAATTCACATTCCTTAGCAAATTTATTTATTATAACAGCAGATGTATTGAAAGGAGTTCCTCCATAAAAATCAAGTAATACTAAAATACCTTCATCTTTATATTTTTCAATTCCATTTTCTAATTTTCTACTAAACTCATCTATACTGTCACCATGGTTTAATCCTAAAGTTTCTACTTTTTCTTGTTTCCCTACTATTAATTCAGCACTTTCTAACATTGCTTTAGCCATATTCCCATGTGCAGCTATAATTATTCCTGCCATATGAATCATACCTCTCTTAACTTTTTTATATACATTATAAATTACTATCTTTATTGCTCTACCTTAATTAGCCACATTAATCATTATCTTACCAAAGAAAATGTCTCTTTTGTATATTTTTTCAAAATAATCTGGCACTTCATCTAAGTTTATTCTGTGTGTCACCAATTTCTCAACATTCATGTCACCTTTTTGCATATGATACAAGCCAGCACTCCATTCTTTTCCTGGAAATGGAAATGAATTTCCAAACCAAGTTCCTTTCACAGTTAGCTCACTTCTCACTATCTTCTCAAATTGTTCTCTGCTTAAAGCTACATCTCCATATGGTACTCCTGCATACAGTACTGTCCCACCTTTTTTGGCTAATAATAATACCTGACCACATGTCATTGGAGTTCCTGCTGATTCAATAACAATGTCTGCTCCAGCTCCATTAGTTAATTTTTTTATCTCTTCTACAATATTTTTTTCTTTTGCATTTATACAAATATCTGCTCCTAATTCCTTCGCTAATTCTAATTTCTCATAAAATACATCTATAGCCACTATTTTTGTAGAACCAAATATTTTTGCCCATTGTATCGAAAATAAGCCTATTGGTCCTGTTCCAAGTACTACAACAGTATCTCCTACCTTAGTTTCTGACCTAAAAAGTCCATGCCCTGCTATACACACTGGTTCTAAAGCAGCAGCCGTTTCATAACTTATTTCTTCTGGTATTTTTATCAAATTTCTTTCCTTTACCTTTGTATATTCAGCAAAACATCCTCCAAGCTCTTTATTGCCTATTATTGCTACATTATTACATCTTGAATACAACCCTTTTTTACATTCATCACATTCAAAACATGGCATAGCTGGACAAACAGCAACTCTATCTCCTATTTTAAAATCTTTTACTTCTGTACCAACTTCTGCTACTTCTCCTGAAAATTCATGTCCTAAGATTTCTCCAACCATATGAGGGCCTGTCTTTGAGTATTTTGATATATCAGAGCCACATATACCAGCAACTTTTACTTTAACTATTACATCATCTTTTTCTAATATTTTAGGTATATCTGCATTCTCTACTCTTGTATCTCTTACACCATAGAACTTAACTGACTTCACATTAACCACCTCTATTGTTTATTTTATTTAGATATATACTCATCTTTTTTATGTAAAATATATAGAGCAATTTTTATGCCAACATTTGTAAATATAGTTTTCATGCCATTTATCACACTGTTATTATATGTGTGTCAAAGTGTGTCAAAAAATTTTCCTACAAAAACTTATGTGTGTTAATACAAATGACACTCACTTTCTTTCTGAGTACTTTTCTAAAATTTTTCATAAAATGTACTTTTTTTATTATTTTTATAAAAATGTTCGGAAAAATTCTCTATTTTTGTGATATAATATTAAATATAAGGCATCAATATAGATTTTTATACGAATACCAGAACTTTTTTGACACTAATGCCTTATTCAATATAATAATTTAATATTTTGGAGGTTGTTTATGAAAAAAGTGTATCAAGGAAAGACTAAAGATGTTTTTGAATTAGATAATGGAAATTTCTTACTTAAATTTAAGGATGATGTAACTGGCAAAGATGGTGTATTCGATCCAGGTGAAAATACTGTAGGGCTAAGCATAGATGGAATTGGTAAGGCTAATTTAGAAACATCTGTTAAGTTCTTTGAAATTCTAAACAATGCTGGAATTAAAACTCATTATGTAAGTGCTAATTTAGAAGATGCAACTATGGAAGTGTTACCAGCAAAAGTTTTTGGTAATGGATTAGAAGTTATTTGTCGTTATAGAGCTGTTGGTAGTTTCTTACGTCGTTATGGTTCATGTGTTGAAGAAGGAGCTAAGTTAGACTGTTATGTAGAAGCAACTTTAAAAGATGATGACCGTTGTGACCCACTTATAACATCTGAAGGTTTAGAAGCTTTAAATATTATGACTCAAGCTCAATTTGATTCAATGAAGAGTATGACCCAAAAAATTTCTAACATAGTTCGTGATACTATAGCTGAAAAAGGACTTGAACTTTATGATATTAAGTTTGAATTTGGATTCTACAATAATGAAGTAATATTAATAGATGAGATAGCATCTGGAAATATGCGTGTTTATAAAGATGGTGTAATAGTTGACCCTATGGATTTAACTGCTTTATTATTAGCAAAATAATTATACAGAATATATACATATAATTTTCAAATACAAATCTAATAAACTTATAAATAAAAACAAGCTATGAATCAGAAATTCTATAAAATATCAATTACTTTAAAACATTTTATAATTTCTAATTTCATAGCTTTTTTATTGTATTATTACAACATTTTATAATTTCTAACTTTATAGCATCTTTTATTCTGCTGATGCACTTAATTCCTATAAATTAGCTTCTATATTCTATAACTATCACCTCCTACTATTTATCCTAATTCATACTTATTAGTTACTCGATAATAATTTCAATCCTACAATCCCCACTACAATAAGACCTATACATAAAATTCTAGCCATATTAACTGGTTCATTTAAAAGAGCAATTCCTACAATAGCAGTTCCAACTGTACCAATTCCAGTCCATATGGCATATGACGTTCCAAGCGGAAGATGTTTAAGCGCCAATGATAAAAAATAAAAACTAACAATCATCCCAACAACAGTAAGTATACTTGGAGTCAACTTAGAAAATCCATGTGAATTTTTTAATTGAAATGCCCAAAAAACTTCAAATAGTCCTGCAATAAATAAAAATAACCATTTCATATAAATCATCCCTCTTTTCAAATAATATATCTCTTTTTTAGCAATAAAATAACCTGAGAAATATTATAAAATATCTCCCAGGTTTTTATCCTTCCGTGTTCACAACAAAATTATGTTGTGGGTTTTATCTTGGACCAGACCAATCATTAATAATTGCGGAACCCTATAAAACTCTAGTATTATTTTATTGTCTTTAAAATAATACTATCAACATAGGTAAAAAAAGTCAATATATTGATATGATATAAATTATAAGAGTATAAATTAAAATATATATCTATAGTAATTTGTACTCTTTGGTTATATAACATATTCAACTTACATATTTTGTATTTATATCTAATTTTTATTTAATATGTTATAATAACATAAAAATATCGAAAGGAGTAATTTTTATGAATTCCTACAAAATTGCAGTGTGTCAGATGATTACTACAGAAAACAAGATTGAAAATATTAATCATGCTGTAGAAATGGTAACAGAAGCTGCCAATAATGGGGCTAAAATTGTGGTTTTACCGGAAATGTTTAATTGTCCATATGAAAATAAATACTTTCCTAAATTTGCAGAAGAATATCCAGGTGAAACAACAAATACATTGAGTAAACTAGCCGAAAAACATGGTATTTATCTAATTTCTGGTAGTATTCCAGAGTTAGAAGATAGCAAAATCTATAATACTTGTTATGTATTTGATAAAAATGGAACTTTAATTGGAAAACATCGCAAAATGCACTTATTTGACATTGAAGTTACAGGAAAAGTTAGCTTTAAAGAATCTGATACTCTTACTGCTGGAAATGATGTTACTATAATAGATACTGAATATGGAAAGATGGGTATTGCTATTTGCTATGATATTCGTTTCCCTGAATTATCACGTTTAATGGCTCTTGAAGGTGCAGAAATCGTTATCTTGCCAGCAGCATTCAATATGACAACTGGACCTGCACATTGGGAATTATCTATCAGAATGCGTGCTTTAGATAATCAGATATTTTATGTTGGTGCTGCACCTGCTCGAAATAAAGATGCTTCTTACATAGCTTTTGGTAATTCAAGAATTTCAGACCCTTGGGGAAAAATTATAGCTCAGGCTGATGAAAAGGAATGCATTATCTATGCTGATATTGATAGAGATTTAATTCCTGACATAAGACAACAATTACCATTACTTAAACATAGAAGAACAGACTTATATGAACTTAATATTTTAAAATAAAAAATTATAAAACCCCCTAAATTAATTATTTAAAATATTTATGGGGTTTTTATTATGGTAATTATCCCAACTACTCTTAGTTACTAATTGATTAATAGTAGTCATTTTTTATTAAATATCTTTACTTTTCTCACTTATCATATCTTCCAACTTTATATTTGGATTATGGTATCTCTTTTTATTTTTAGTTACATCTTTCCATTGAATCGCTTGCTTAGGACACCAATGTACACATGCTAAACAATGTTCACAATTGTGTAAAAACTTCGGTCTCCCCTTTTCAACGTCTATATTATTTACAGGACATACTTTTGAACAAATACCACATTCTATACAGGTATTTTCAACTGAAAAATGGCTATCTTGACTTGCACAAGATGAAATATATTTTTTATAAAACTTCTTGTATATAAAATTTGTTTTGCCAATTTTATTACTTTTCTTATTTACAATATCTTCTGACACTTCATTAACCTTGATTTCTGCTTTTCTAAGTAAATTATCAATTTTTTTATCATCTTTTATTTTAAACTCACAAATGTAATTAGAAACCATCTGTATCCTTGAACCTAGATTTAGTCCATGACCCTTCTCTTTCAATAAAGCATCCACATCATGAAGCGCACTTCCACCTATCATGCCTCCACAAGTTACTACAGCAAAAATATATGGTTTATCACTTTTAATATTTAGATTTGATATAAATTTAGAAACAAGATTAGGTAACCCCCAAAAATATAGTGGAAATACAAATCCTATCATATCACTATTACAATCTACATCAGTTGTTTCACATATTCTAATTATATTTGCATTTATTTTATTCGATATACTCTCTGCTACACTTAGGCTATTTCCAGTTGATGTAAAATAATAAATAACTTTATCTTTCATAAAATACTCCTCCCAAGATGCCCTTTTGGAAAATTATTCATCTTTATATATTAAAATTAGAATACTCAAATAAAGACTATTAACTACATGCTTAAATTTTCCAATAATTAGACACTTGATTTATTTAGTATATAAAAATATACTAATTTTAATCATTAAAACTATTATATTTTTATGTAAATTTAATAATTTGAGAAATTCTTGAGATTTTTATACTAAAATAGAAGTTGTTTAAAAAGTTTTATTTAGAAAGGAGAATTTTTATGAACAGTAAAATACTTGTTGTAGATGACGAGGAAGGAATCACCACTTTATTAAAGGATTATTTTGAAATAAATGATTATGAAGTTTATACTGCTCAAAATGGAAAAGAAGCACTAGAAAAAATATCTAAAAATCCAGACATTATTCTACTTGATATAAACATGCCTGAAATAGATGGAATTGAAGTTTGCAGTAGAATTAGAAACTATATATCATGTCCTATCTTATTTTTAACAGCCAAAATTGAAAACAATGATAAAATTAATGGTTTTCGTGTTGGTGCTGATGATTATATTGTAAAACCTTTTGATTTAGAGGAACTTGGGGCAAGAGTCTCTGCTCACTTAAGACGCGAACAAAGAAAATCAAATCATACTAAAGTCAATTTTTATAAAGATTTAGTAATAGACTATGAAAAAAGGTCAATTTCCATTGATAATAACCAAGTTTCACTTTCAAAAAAAGAATTTGATATCGTAGAACTTCTCTCTACGAACCCTGGTCAAGTATTTGATAGAGAGAGAATTTATGATAGAATATGGGGCTATGATAAAAATGGAAATAGTGATGTTATAATGGAACATATCAGAAAAATACGAATTAAATTATCAAGATATACTCTTGATAATTACATAGAAACAGTATGGGGAGCTGGTTACAAATGGATAAAATAAAGAATATGTCATTAAAAAAATCTTTTTTCTTTCTCACTCTATCTTCATTAATTATAGCATCAGTACTTACAACGGTCTCATACATTTTACTTAATTACATATATCACTCTATACAAGACAAATATTTACAAACTCCTTTATACACAGAAACTATAACCATAGTGCAAAATAATTTAAATCAATATAGTGATTTTGATAAAGTATTGATTAATATAATTAGTACACTTCAGCTTATACTCCCACTCGTATTTTTTATAGGACTTCTATTATTGGCTGATATAATTTTTTATAAGGTAAAATTAAAGATACCTATTGAAATACTTAATAAAGGAGCAAACGAAATATCCAATAATAACTTAGATTTTTACTTAGAATATAAGAGTAATGACGAATTAGGTAATCTGTGTAGTGCCTTTGAGAAAATGAGGTTGCAACTAAATAAAAATAATATAAAAATGTGGACTATGATAGACGATAGAAAACAGCTTAATGCTGCTTTTTCTCATGATTTAAGAAATCCTCTGACTGTTCTAAAGGGATACTCAGATTATTTAATAAAATACATGCCAACAGGAAAACTTAGTGATAAAAAAATTTTATCAACTGCACAACTTATGTCTGAACATATCAACAGAATTGAATACTATGTAAATAGTATGAGTAATGCTCAACGATTAGAAGAGCTAGTTATTACAAAATCTACATCAAGTATAAATGCTTTTGTAGAAAACTTAGATAGCAATATCTCTATTCTATCAAAACAAGCTGGAAAATCTTTTAAAATTACAAATAAAGTGGATAATATAAACGTATTATTTGATGAAAATATTATTCATAGAGTTATTGAAAATATAATATCAAATGCATTTAGATATGCAAAAAATAAAATATCTATACTTATATACCTTGAGCAAGAATTCCTTACTTTCGTAATTGAAGATGATGGTGTGGGATTTAGTGAAGAATCTATAAAATCAGCATTAAAACCTTTTTATAAAGATAAGACTTTAAATAATAACAACTTAAATTTTGGTATGGGTCTTTATATATCTAAAGTATTATGTGAGAAACATGGTGGTTCTATTTTTATTGAAAACAATCCAATTGGTGGTGCCAAAATTACAACAAAGTTCTCAACAAAAGACTAGAGGTACTTTAATTTTTAATCTAGATTTTCTTGTATAAAACATAATAAACTTTGTATAAAGTATAATAAACTTTTAAGTTTTATTAAAATATACCCTATAGCCTACATTCTAATAAAAAGACGCAACCTTAAACATAAATATAATCTATCTGATTTTTTTAAATCAGATAGATTTACACAACACATTTCAAATACATAAAAATCTATTTCGCTAATTAAATTTAATTTTTATAATACAATAATAAATTTATCTGTCAATTAACTCAGTCCATTATCATTCAAATAACATACTAATGCTTCTGCTTAAATAACTTCTTTACTCTTTATGTATAAATTTATGTACAGATAAACTTGAAACTGTTTATTAAATATTTTTTTCTTTCAATCTATCTGAATCTTCTAATACATCAGTATTATGTCGATAGCGTCCTGTTGCACGATGGTTATGATAAAATTCTTTTTTATCAGCATACATGAGTTCGTCTGCAGTTTTTATAATGAATTGAATATTTTCACAATTTTCTTCCCATTTTGAACCAATGGCAGCTTTACATTCATCATTCATAAAATTATTCCTTAATTTTTGAACTTTTTCATTGAATTCATTCTCACTTATATCTATGCAAATAATTACAAATTCATCACCACCAATTCGATAGTAGGAACCTATTTCAAAGCTATTTTGAATGATTTTTGCACATGCTTTAAGCAACTCATCACCAGAATCATGTCCCAAATTATCATTGATTTCCTTGAGTCCGTTTACATCTAAATATACTACGCCAATAGAATTTTTTTCGCCCACAAGGTTATCAATATCGTGAATATAACGGTTTCTATTATAAAAAGAAGTAAGAGTGTCTAAGTAACTTAAACGATAAAGAACTTCCTCATTTTCATTTCTATGCATTGCAATCATAATAAAATAACTAAGAGTTTCAAGAAATGTAGCTGCATTTTCCGTTAAGTTTATAGAGGGGTTATCCAGTCCAATACATCCATCTAATTTTCCATTACGCTCTAATGGAACCATGACCAGACGCTTAATTTTCTGTTGTAAAAGAATCTCATATTCAAACTCCATAGTCAATTTTAAGTCTTCTATATCATGAATAACTACATTGCCTCGCTTTTGAAACACATTGAGCCACATTGCAAAATCTGACTGTGGTAAATCCTGTAGGTTATCAATTTGTGGAATTATACCTTCTTTACACCATTCTGCAATATTAGATAGATTATCACCATGAAATAAGAAAATGTAGGCACGTTCAGCTAAAAACAAATTTCCTACCTGTTCCAATACATAATTAGTAGCATCTAACGTTTCATGATTGCGATAAAGTTCTCGAATACATTCAACAAGAACATTATCTCTCTTCAAACGGCTCTCTAGTTCAATTTTTTCATTAGTTGCTTCAGTAATATCAAATGCAATTTCCATTCTTGCTGTGCGGCCTTCCCACTCCATTAATCTATCTTTTAATAAGTAGTGGCGTTTAGTGATTGGGTTTGTATGTTCCCAAGTATAATTTTCATCCTTTTTTAGAATAGAATTCTGACAGAATGAACATGGAGAATCAAATCCCTGCAATACTTTATAACACTTCAAATGCTCTTCGTCATTGATATTGAAAGTTTTCTTTCCAGCTTCATTGACAAATAGCAAATCATAGGTATCAATGTCTGATATATACATTAGTTCTGTTATTTCATTTATAGGAACAAGCAATTCTTGCAACCTTTTTGATAACTGTTCGTTTTTTAGTTTATTCTCATTTTCAACTTCAATCAATCTTCTGCGACGTTTATCTTGGCAGAAAGCAAAAACAGTACATAGCCCTGCCATCAATATAAACACTATATTAATATAAAACAATAAATTTCGAGCATCTTGAACGATTTTATCAGTATATACCTCTGCAGCCATTACCAACTGGTCCGCTAAGTTAAAGTAATCTTCACTCATCTCAAACAGTTTGTCCCCAGAACCGCCATCTCTATAACTCATGATTTCTACCTTAATATCTGACCAATCCTTTTTCATTTCTACTAATAATGATTGATACTCTTCACTTTCAAGTCTTATTAAATTAAGTTCAGCACTTCCATTAGAAAGCCCTGTTAGTATATCATCTAGATGTGCAATCAAACTATCATCCTGTACATGAGCAAGTTCTTTTTTTATCAGTCTCTGTGTAGCACCACGGATAATACCTGTATAATTGATAACACGTGCATCTCCCTCAAGGTTGTTGATAGAACGAACTGACAATATACCTGTCAAAATTAGGGCAATGCTCAAGATAAGTGGAACTGCACCTATTCGCAGTTTTGCGAATACTATCTTCATATTGTATAGTCTTCCCAATATTCTATAGTCCTCCCAATATCTGGTTTAATTTTATGTTTACAATTATTATATCACAATAATAATCCATAACAGCTTTATATTTCAAAGCTACAGTTAATTTTATTAGTAGTTATCCTCCTCCTATATCAACCACTATGAACAAATAAAAATATTAAGTAAAAATGTTCATAGCAACTCCTACTTTATTTTGGAATCTTTTTCTTTAATAGTAAATTACATCCATTTAACCCTTATACCCCTACGAATTGAATTGTACTCAACAAATACCCTTAAATCTGCCTAGTTTTAATAAATTTTCTTTAAATATTTTCTTTAAACTAATTAAACTTCTCTAAGGAAATTTCATTTTAATTTTTTATTCTTATTTCTTTATTAAATTATAATTTCTATTGAGATTCAAAATAATAGATATAGATAAGTCTATCTATCTTATTTTTTAACACAGTATTTCAAATATATTTATATCCTTTTTGTCTATAATTTACTTTTATTTATATAATTGTATAAAAGTTGAGAGAAAATTGAGTTTTATGACTTACACTCTTCTTATATAAAAAAGGAGTGTGTTTTTTATGATTATAAAAGCAAAACAACTATCAAAAATATATGGTTCTAATAACAACAAAGTTATTGCATTAAACAACATTGATTTAGAAATAAACTCAGGTGAATTTGTTTCTATCATTGGACCTTCTGGAAGTGGAAAAAGTACACTTTTACATATCTTGAGTGGATTAGATAGTCCTACATCTGGGCAGGTATTACTTGATGGGAAAGATATGTATAAATATAGTGAAAAGGAACTTTCCACTCTTAGAAGAAAATGTTTTGGATTTGTATTTCAACAGTTTAATCTACTACCAGTTTTGACAGCTTCAGAAAATATTTCAATGCCTGTATTATTAGATAAAAGACAACCTGATAAAGAATACTTAAATGAAATTTCATCATTGCTTGGAATCTCAGATAGATTGCATCATCTTCCACATGAACTCTCAGGAGGTCAGCAACAAAGAGTTGCTATTGCTAGAGCATTAATTGCAAAGCCAAATGTAATATTTGCAGATGAACCTACAGGAAACTTAGACAGCAAAAGTGGTAGTGAAGTTATGAATCTTCTTATTAAAACATCAAAACAATTTAAAAAGACTCTAGTAGTAATAACTCATGATGATAGGATTGCAAAGCTTGCTGACAGACAGCTTTCAATAATTGATGGTGTACTTATGGAGGTGAAATAGTAATGAAGAATTACCTTTCACTTTCAATAAAAGAGTTAAAAAACCAAAAACTTATGACTACATTAATTGTTATTGCAATAATAATGTCAACTATAATGACAACTGTAGTAGGTCAATCAATTGGCATACTTCAAAACTTAAGAAAAGAGCAAGCTCGCTCTTTTAATGGTGATAGACATGTATCCTTTCACCAACTCAATAAAACTCAAGTTGATAAACTAAAAAAAGATAATAGAATCTACCAAGCTGGTCTTTCAACAACACTTGGTACTAGTAAAATAAAGAATACAGGTATCTCTATACTTGTAAAAGAATACGATAAAATAGGACTTTCCAACTATCCAAAACTAATGAAACTAAAGTTTGGAAATCTTCCTAAAAATAAAAATGAGATTGCTTTAGATGAAAACACCTTACAACTTATGGGAATAAAACCAAAACTTGGTATAACTATTCCTATGGATTTAAATATCTCACTCTTAAATGATACAGAACAACCCTATGGTTATAAAACCAATTTTAAACTAAGTGGTATTTTAGAAAATGACTACACAGGCTATGCAAGTGGAATAGTAAATAGTGTTGTAGGTAAAGGTACATCAGAAAATCTATTACCTAAAAGATATGCTTTATCATCATTGGATTTTAAAATAAAGCAACAAAATAAATTTCAGGAAATTATAAATCAATTAGCCAAAAAAGTCAATATTTCTCGTAGTTCAATTCAATACAACTGGGTTTATTTAAATACATTAGGAATTAACTTTGAAGGAGATAAAAACAGTTCCAATAGTGCTAATATGTCTATAATTATAATAATATCTTTATTTGTTGCACTCTTAGTACTACTGGCCTCTGGACTTGTAATCTATAATATTTTAAAAATTTCTGTTACAAAGAAAATCAAAGAGTATGGATGTTTAAGAGCAATTGGAGCTGAACCAAGGCAACTATATAAAATTATTATCTTACAAATTTTATTTTTATGCGCTATTGCTATACCTATTGGAGCTATAATTGGAATTGTTTCTTCTGAAAGCATAACTGAGATGGTTACGAATATTTTAAATCCAGATATATTTTTAGTAAATGACAGTAAACAAATGCCTGAGATTATACAGAGAAATTCAACAGCATACTTAATTCCACTATTATTAAGTGTTAGTATTTCACTAGTATTTTCATTTGTTGCGGCTTTACCATCAGCAATATATGCTTCACATGTTTCTCCTAAAATTGCTATGGCTGGTAGCACTATCAAAATCAAAAGAAAAATTAAGATTAAACGAGAAAAACCAATCAAAAACTTCGAAAGACATCTAGCATGGCTAAATCTAAAAAGAAATAAAGGTAGAACTATAATAACTATACTATCATTATTTATGAGTATAACAGTATTTGTTGCACTGAGTGAATTTTCTAATGTATTAGATGTATCCAAATCGGTTAGTGACTTAAAAAAAGGAGATTTTTCTTTAACAAATGAAGTGCCTGGCTTTGATAAATCTACGCTAGATAAAATAGTTAACATGAAAAATATCAATCGTACCTCTTTTATCAAATACTCTGAATATAAACAAGGGGAAATAAATACAGATATTAACTTTGAAAATGGTTCTGAAATGTTAAAAGTTATTGGAGTTGATGAACAAACTCTTAAAGAATTAATACCTTCTGTAAAAGATTCTTTATTGGAGGATTTCAAAAATGGCTCTCTATGTCTTATAAAAAATCCAATTGCTATTTCTACATCAGATACAAAATTTAAGGCTACAAATCTAAAACCAAAGGATAATATTACAATTAATAAAAAACAATTAAAAGTATACAATACTGTAGATAAAATGATTAATTTGCAGGGTAATGGTTGGTTAAATGGTATTGATGTTATTGTATATGATACTGTATATGACACCCTAACAAATAAAAATAAATTCAGTCAGATAAATGTTTATGCTAAAGATAAATCAAATTTAGAAGAAATAAAATTATCTATTGAACAAATTTGCAAAAACAATCCAGGTTCTCGTTGGATATCGTATATTGAATCAGACAACCAACTTAAAGAAAGTTTCAAACAAATACAATTTTTAGCATGGACTATTATACTATTTGTAGGTTTGATTGGTACTTTAAACATTATTAACACAACTCATACAAACATTAATACTAGAATTAATGAAATTGGAGTTAAGAGAGCTATTGGTATGAGTAACAGTAGTTTATACAAAATGTTTTTATGGGAAGGTTGTTATTATGGAATCTCTGCTTCTATATTTGGTTCAATTGCAGGATATGCCAGTACTGTTATAATAAACATGGCTACTATAGAAAAAATTGATTTTACTAATATCCCAATTGTTTCGATTTCACAAGCTACACTTGTTTCTATAATTGCATGTATTATAGCCACTCTTATTCCTTTAAGGAGAATTAAAAAAATGGATATTATTGATTGTATAGATATTATAGAATGATAATAATAAATTAATATCTATAAATAAAACATAATAAATTATCTTTTTAAAACTATAATCCTATAGATTTTTTGATTATATATCTTTATGACCACAAATATTGCTATCGCCTTTATTTATGGTCTTTTTTTATGTTTTTAAATAGAATTGAACTTTTCAAAGGATATTCTTTATATAAGTTATTAATTAATAAACATGACATTATGTTGTCATGTTTATTGTGCTATTATGTTTTTAAAATTCTTTTGCTTTACAATTACTTTTTATAGTATTTAAGGCTTAAAATTAAGGAGCTTAAACATATGAAGATAAATATAAAATCAACTTTAAATGAATTTATTAAAAATAATAATCTTTTTGAGGATAATGAAGTCTTATCATATCTTCCCAATATAACAATAGATACAGACTCTATAAAAACTATAATGATTAACGAAGTTGTACCAAGTAATCCTAATGATGATTTTTATAGTTTAGATGAGCATGCTGACTACTTAAAAAATACAATCCCTTTATTCCAAAATGCAGGTATAAAAGTATCTAGCATAAACGATATCTTAAATCTAGGCATATATATAACAAATGCAGTAAAATTACCTAAATCAGAATATACAATAACTCGCGACACTATTCAATCGCACATGCCTATTTTAGAAGAAGAAATTAAATTATTCAGTAATCTAAAGGTAATAATGTTAATGGGAGATGTAGCAAAAAAATCTTTTAATATGATTACTAAAAAACATACAAAAAAGAATGCAGTTCCTTCTATTTCAACATACAAACTTCGTAATAATGAACTTTATTATGACAATTTACGAATATTCCCATCATATATTATGACTGGTGGAAACTTATTGATTGAAAAATCAAAATTCGAAATGGCCTCAGAAGATATTCAAAAAATGATAGAACTTATAAAATAATAGAAAAGTGCCTCATAAAAACGCTTTGAGGCACTCTACTTTTCAAATCATAAGTTATAATTATAGTACTTTTTTTATAGTAAATTTAAATTTTTATTTAATATTATTTATCACTAACCTTTAATATTGTCCATCATTGAACAAATCAAACATATCTATTTATCTAAAAATATATCCTTTACTGTAACATCTGGATGGTGATACTTCTTTCTATCTGTCAAAAACGATTTTTTTATATTAATAGCCTCTTTTGGACACCAATGAAAACAGGCTAAACATCTTTCACACTCATTACCCCACTTTGGTTTTCTGTCAACTATACTTATGTTTTCTAATGGACAAACTCTTTTGCATGTTCCGCACCCATTACAATTATCTTCTGCAAAAAATTTAGTGGTGGCAATCTGCATGTTTTTACCTACTAGACGAAGTACAACACTATCTATATGTGACTTTAAATTGTTTTTTCCCTCTATATTTCCAAATTCCAAGTTATTGATACATTTTGCAACTTCAGCTACTCTATTAGTTTGACTTCTCAATCTTTCCTCTTCAACATCTGGAGGTGTTATCAAAGCATTTCCAGGCATATTAATTAAAAAACCAGCAGATAATTTTTTACCCTTTTTCTTAAGTAATTTATCTATAGTAAATAAACTGTGTCCAGCCACCCCATTGCAAGTGGCAATAGCATATATATGAGTATTACTATTAAAATTTAACTTATCTATAAAAAACTTTACTATATCAGGAACATCAGCGAAATAAACTGGAAAAACAATTATCAATATATCTTCATTTACGTCTATATGTCTTTCTTTTCTATGTATAGCTAAAGGTATTACTTCCCCATTTTCATTTAACATTTCTTTTAAAGTCTTTGAAACCACTAAAGAGTTTCCTGTTCCAGAAAAATAATAAATCTTAGAACTCATCCCTATCCCTCTTTCTATTGTTTTGTATCATCAATGAGTTAAAAAGACTTCTTAAAACATAATTTATACTTATTTACTGAGTTTATCTAAAGCTTCAGTAAATAAAGACAGCTCCTCATCTGAAATAGTTTTAAATGTATCTGTTGCATATATATCTGCAATTTTATTTAATGGCTCTTCTAATTCTCTGCCTACATCTGTTAAAAATATTTGAAATTTTCGTCTATCTTTAACATCTACTTTACGAACAATCAAGCCTTTATTTTTCATAACATCTAAAATTCTTGTTGTATTAGATTTATCCTTACATGATTTTTCGCACAAATCTATTTGAGAAATTCCATCTTGTTCCCATAGAAATCTTAATAAAGCATAATGATCAGTTGTTATATCATATCCATTTTGCTTAAACATCTTTTTTAAATCTTCTTTTACTTTTAATGAAGTACTTATTAACTTACTTGTGACTTCATATAATTTATCAAAATCTCTCATAATACCTCCATCTAAATAATACCTTGCGCCTCCCATCTATCAATTATTCCTTTATATTGCTCAATATTTTTAAATGCCATTGGCTTTAAAATAATATTCATAGCAATAAAGTCGTAGATTTGAGAAAACACAGGTGGATTTTTCTTTTCCTCTATACAATAAACAAATTTTTTAGATACCTTTTGTATCTTTGATTCTACTCTTTCAACTATAGGATTTTGATTAAATCCAACCTTTACAGATAAATGACCACAAACATAACCTCCTGAATCTAAAACCATTGATTTCATAAAAGAAATAGCTTTTGAACCACGAGCATTTTCATATGTTGTAACTGCTATACATGGTTTATGATACAATAATCGCTCTAACATCATATGAGCTCTATCTGTAAACACCTTAAAAAGACCAGTTACACTACTTCCATAAGTTGGACTACCAAATATAACACCATCACTCTTAGTAATTATATCATGAATATACTCTACTTTATCATTTTGATTAATACACTTACCTATTTTATAACAATTTAAACAACCAATGCAATATGATGGATTGACTTCACTTAGATTAAAAAAATTGATTTTGACATTTGGTTTAATTTTTTTTATATCTTTGCATAACTGAGTCAAAACATTTGATGTTGCCCCATTTTTTCTAGGGCTTCCATTTATAACTGTAATTATCATAATTTATACCTCCATTTTAGTTGTTATATCAACAATAAGTATATCAACCATTTTTTTAACTGTCAATATAATCCTTATATTTAATTTTTTACCATACATACAGCTTAATTAATACTATTTATATTTAAATACATGTACTTTCTAGATGACTAAAAATGAACTATTTAAAAAAATTGACAAAGCAAACTAATGATAATATACTTTATATATTACAAATGTAAGTATAAGGAGGTATCTTATGAAAAAACTACCACAGATTTCAGAAGCAGAATATCAAGTAATGAAAATCATTTGGAAACATGCTCCTATTAGTACGAATGAAGTGATTGAAAAGCTAGTAAAAACAAGTAAGTGGAGTCCTAAGACTATTCAGACAATGTTGTTGCGTTTGGTTAAAAAGGGAGCTTTGGCATATGAAAAAAATAGCAGAGTCTTTGTTTATACTCCAATTGTTAAAGAAGAAGAGTATGTATCTACAGAAAGTAGTTCTTTTTTAAATCGCTTTTATAATGGAACACTTAATTCTATGGTACTAAATTTTTTAGAGAATGATAAATTATCAGAAGATGATATAGAAGAATTAAGACATATTTTAGATAAAAGGAAAACTAAGGAGGAT
Source organism: Clostridioides sp. ES-S-0190-01 (assembly GCF_020658275.1). NCBI lineage: Bacteria > Bacillati > Bacillota > Clostridia > Peptostreptococcales > Peptostreptococcaceae > Clostridioides > Clostridioides sp. ES-S-0190-01. Next base: position 24,337 of record NZ_JACVWA010000017.1, read on the forward strand.
AAGTAAGTATGTATGCTCCATTTTTTATTCGATTCTTGCTTAGCACAATAACCTTATCTTTTTTAATTATTATAATTTTGCTTGCTAAAAAAATATTAAAAAAACATATTTCTGCAATGTATCAATACAATATCGGGTTTATGATACTTATAATGTTAATAATCCCATTTATTCCGCTTAAATATATTAATCATTTAAATATATTTAGCTATATATCTAGTTTTACTCAGATTGAAAATAATACAGCAAATACTTCTATTGTAAAAAACTCTTCAGACAGTATAATTAATAATTCAAATGCATTAAAAGATTTTTCAGTATCTTTGAGTCAATCTAATTTCGATAATTTAAATATTTTATTGCTAACATTATGGATAATTGGAATTACAACCATGATAATTATTACAGTTCATTGTAATTTTAAAATAGGAAATATAAAAAAATCAGTACAAATTTTAGAAGATGAAGAGATACTTTCACTTTTTAAGCACTGTAAAGAAAATATAGGTTTAGATAAGAATTTTATACTATGTAAATCATCTATTATAAATACACCTATTACATTTGGATACTTTAGGCCACATATTATATTACCAAGCGAATCTATATCTAAATTATCTTTAAAAGACATAAGATATATTTTACTTCATGAATTACAACACTCTAAAAACAAAGATATTTTAGTAAATTATCTAATGTGTTTTTTCCAAATATTATATTGGTTTAATCCTCTTATCTGGTATGCACTTAAAGAAATGAGATTAGACCGTGAGATTGCATGTGATATTTCAGTTTTAAAAAGACTTGATGAGAATAGCTACATAGAATATGGACATACCATAATAAATTTTATAGACAATCTATCAAAGCCATCTAATCTCACACTTACTTCAGATATTGGTGGTTCAAAAAAGCAAATAAAAAGACGTATATTAAAGATAACAGATTTCCAAATTGAGTCAAAAGCTTTAAAACTTAAAAGTATTTTAATTTTTACAATAATAGCTTTAATTGTATTTGGAAGTAGCCCTACACTATCCATTATGGCAGATGTCAATGAAAAATATAATATTACAAGTAATCAAACTTTATATGAAGATTTAAGTCAGTATTTCAAGGGTTTTGATGGGAGTTTTGTAATGTATGATTTAGAGTCCAATCAGTATCATATTTATAATGAAGAAAAAAGTAAAACGAGAATTTCACCAGACTCCACTTATAAAATTTATAGTGCTTTGTTGGGATTAGAAAATGGTGTGATAACAAGAGATAATTCATACATTCATTGGGATGGGAAGTATTCTACTAATGATTCTTGGAATAAAGACCATGACTTATTTTCTGCTATGGAAAACTCCGTTAACTGGTATTTTCAAGATTTAGACAAAAAAAATGGTATGAAGAAAGTACAAACTTATCTAAAAAAAATTAACTATGGAAATTGTGATGTTTCATCTGGGATATCAAACTATTGGTTAGAATCTTCTTTGAAAATCTCACCTATTGAACAGGTAAATTTACTTAAAGATTTTTATACAAATAAATTTAAATTTAAAGATGACAATATAAAAATTGTAAAAGATTCATTATTGATATCTAAAGAAGCTGGAGTATCGCTTTATGGAAAAACTGGTACTGCTAATATAAATGGAAAAGATGTAAATGGTTGGTTTATAGGCTATTTAGAAAAAAATGGAAATACTTATTTATTTGCAACAAACATTCAAAGTAAAGATTATTCTAATGGTATCACAGCATCCAAAATAACATTGTCTATTTTAAATGATAAAAAAATATATAAGACAAATTAATGCAAATATACTTTTAAAATTACAATAAAAAAATTTGATGGTTGTAATTTGTTTACACATATCTATATAAATACTCTAAATATGGGATTTTATTTATAAATAGTTTAAATATTTATGTAAGTTTTTATTTATTTACATAAAACCTAATACTTTTTCTTTAAGATTTAAAAACTTCATACAATATTCAAATTAATTCTCTATAAAATTCATATACAAGGTTTATTATATAAACATAGAAGATAGTAAAACTAGCTTAAAAACATAATATAATACCCTATACAAATAGTGGCAACTCTCCCTCACATCCTCAATTGTTGCCACTATTTTATTTTTTGAACTAATAAAAAACTTCACTATATAGTGAAGTCTCTTATTAGTTTGACTTTTATCTAAAAATAAGCCAAAAATATAATCTCTAATACATCATATTAATCTTCAAATACTGATTTTATAATAGGTATAACATAATGGCTTCCTCCACGATGTTTCACATCTTCAACCATAGCTAATGCTAAATACTGTTTGTCACTATTTTCATCAACTGTAAAAGCATTAAACCATCCAAGCTCTATTCCAGTAGTATCATCTTTTGATGCTTTAATTTCTGCTGTACCAGTTTTTCCAGCAATAGTAACTCCTTCAGTTTTAGCACTATGGCCTGTTCCATTTGGATTTTCAATAACTTGAATTAAATCATCACGAATAATTTTCACAGACTCTTTAGAAAACACATCTTTTTTCCAGAATTCAGCCTGTGGATTTTCTTTAAATTCAAGATAAGGCCTTATCATACTTCCATCATTGACAAAAGTTGAATATATTGATGCCATATGTACTGGATTTACAAGTACTTTACCTTGACCATACCCACTATCTGCTAATTGTATTTCTGTATCAAATTTATTGTCAGTACCAAATTTTGAAGAAGCTAATCCAAATTCAAATGGTATACTTTCTTCAAATCCCAGTTTTAACAATTCTTTTGATAATACATTTTCACCTATTTTTAATGCTGCTTTGGCAAAGTAAATATTATCAGAGTAAATCAATGCATTTTTCATATTTACAGTATTTCCATAATCCTTTAATGTAGTTACCTTATAACTTCCCCAACTAGAATCTTTTTGCCAACTAAGACCACTATGTCCAAAATTTTCATTAGGATTAATCTTTCCTGTTGTTATACCAATACCAGCAGTAACTGGTTTGAAAGAAGACCCAGGGCATAGTCTGGCTTTAAATCTATTATACATTGGTTTATTTTCATTTTCATTGAGTTCCTTCCATCTATCCCCTGACATACCTAGTATAAATTCATTTGGATTGTATGATGGACTACTTACAAGAGATAAAATCTCTCCTGTTTTAGGATTCATAACTACTGCGCAACCTTTATCATTTTTCAACTGGTCATATAATTTACTCTGTATCTTCGAATCAATGGTCAGTTTGACATCTTCCCCATCTTGCTTTGGAACAATTGCTAAAGTTTCTTTTTTATCTCCATATCTATCAGCTATGATAATCTCACATCCATCAATACCACGTATTCTGTCTTCCAATAAACTTTCTAAACCAATTTTACCTATTATGCTATTAACATTGTAGTTCTTTCCCTTTTTTTCTTTTAATATTTCTGCATTCACATTTTGAACATACCCAGTTAAATGACCAGCTTTTTCACCTAGTGGATATGCTCTTACCTCTGTATTAGATATTTTAACTCCTGAAATGCTAAGTAATGATTCTTGTAATGATTTATCTTTTTCTTTTACAGATCCATCTGGATTTTCTTCTATTTTTTCAATAGTTTTTATAGGTACCATTGAGTTTTCTTTTACCCAAGATGCATCTAATTTTTTTTGGATTTGCTCAACTGGTATATCTAGTAAATCAGATAGTTTTTTTAGGTCTTCTACATTATTACTCATCTTTCCAGGCACTAATCCTATAACAGATGCAAGACCTTGACCAGCAAGTACTTCACCATTTCTATCTAAAATATTTCCTCTTTTAGCTTTAAGTGTTGATACTAGAACCTTATTATCATTTTCAAGTTCTGGAAATATAACTTTTGACTGCCATCTTATTCTATAGTTTTTTTGCTTGTCTTTAGTCAACAATACTTCATTTGAAAATGAGATTTCTCCTGCTAAAGTGTTTATTTTAGAATCATAATTTATTTTTGTACCTTCATCTTCATCTTTTTTAATGTCCTTAATATCAATACTTATATTGTGTGCACTAATTCCTTCGTATATTTTTTTATTTCTAGAGACAAAATCTTCTTTTTTGTTTTCTAGTTTACTTTTCTCATCTAATAGATTGTACATTTTTTCATATTGTCTTTCATTTGCGAAAGACATATACTGTTTTAATACTTCATCTGGTTTGATTTTATTAAATCCATTCAATACAAAATTAATTGTAAGACCAATAATAACTGTAACTAAACAGATTAAAGCTCCAAGGATTAGTAATTTCTTTGTTTTTATCTTTTTTTTCATACAAACCCCCTTATTCTTCAATATATTACATATGTAAGCTTTAAATTTAAAATAAGCCCATAAATATATCAATTATATACTTTTTTATTGGTCTATTGTTTTTAAATATACTCATAAAAAATATGTATCTTAAATATTATAATTGATAGTAATTTATATATTACATATGTAAGTTTTAAAAGTCAATATTATTATTACTATCTTTAATAAATTTCTTTCTTAATTTAAAATAAATTAAGTTATCTTACACCTAACTGTTTTATACTATATAAATTTAAATTGACAAAGCGACACAAGTGTCTTATAATCAAAAGCGACACATATGTCGCAAAGGAGGAAAATCTATGGCAACAAAAGGAATGCAAACTAAACAATTTATTATTGATACTTCAATAAGGTTATTTTCTGAAAAAGGCTACAGTAATGTAACTATGAAAGATGTTTGTGAAGCATGTAATTTAAGTCGTGGTGGTCTATACAGACATTTTAATTCAACAAAAGAAATTTTTATTGATATGCTAAATTCTCATAAAAACAATGCTAAAAATTTATTAGATGAAAGTATCAAAGAAAATATATCAGCTAGGCAAATGTTAGAGTATTTTCTTAATCAACAAAAGTCAGAAATACAAAGTGAATATTCTGGACTAGATTTTGCAATCCATGAATTTGCTTTTGTAGAAAAAGACCAGCGTGATTATATGAACAAAAGATATAACTCAGCTATTACAATGCTTTCGAAGTTAATAGATTATGGACAATCTAAAAATGAATTTAAAAAATGTAATTCTACAATACTTGCAACACACATAATGTTCTTGCTTGATAGTATGAAGACATCCGCACCTGTTTTAATACTTACAGATAACGATATTGATAATCAAATAAATCTTATAAAGGATATGGTGATTTTATATGAGTAAACAACAATTCCATAAAATTGACTTACAAAACTGGGAACGATATACACATTTTTATTATTTTTCAAAGATGACAAATGTAGGATTTGATTTAACTATAGAAATAGATATTACTCATTTACTTGATGAAACAAAAAAGAAAAATATCAAATTTTATCCAGCATATCTATATATAGTAACAACTTGTTTAAATCGATATAAAGAACTAAAGATTGCATATGATGAAAATGAACTAGGATATTGGGATACTTTAACTCCATTCTATGCAATTTTTCATGATGATAATAAAACTTTTTCATCAATATGGACAGAATACAATAAAGATTTTTCAATATTCTATAAGAGTTACTTAAATGATGTTGAACAATATGGAAAAAATTATGGTTTTTTAGCAAAACCTAATCCTCCAAAAAATTGCTATACTGTTTCATGTCTTCCATGGATTAGTTTTAAAAGCTTTACTGTACATAATCATGGTCTTGAAAATTATTTTTTCCCTACAGTTGAATCAGGTAAGTATCATCAAAAAGATGAAAAAATACTTCTCCCTCTTTCTATAACAGTACATCATGCAGCTACTGATGGATACCATGTAAGTTGTTTTATTGATGATATACAAAAAATGTGCTTTAATACTGATACATGGCTATTCTAAAAAACATCTGTATTATAACCATGTATTATAATATTTATAATCTAGGATAAACAATCACATTGCACTAATAGGATAATGTGATTGTTTACTTATTTTAATTATAACTATTTATTTTTTCTTTAATTTTATTTAGTTCTCAATTTTATTTAAATATTTTACTCTTTTAGTCCATCCCACAGTTAACAAAATTAAAGCTACTATTGTTGCTGTTAAAATATAAATATAGTTCATATTAGAAAACCATCCTTTCCCATCTTCCATGTAAGTGGAAATACTTATAAACCATCGTATGGGACTTATGATACTCATATTTTGCAACATAGTAGGCATTTTATCAATTGGAATAAATGAACCACCAACAAGTGATAATATAAGAGATATACCAGTAGCAAATAAATTTGCATACATCTCTTTATTAAACAAGGAAGATACAAATGTTCCAAAAGAAGTTGCCAAAGCCGATATCCATACACCCATTAAAAGTAAATTTATATAACTGATACTAATATCAATATTAAATAATTTAATAATAGTTATAGAAACTAGATATTGAAAATATGTGATTGCAAAGTTATATAGCATATTCCCTAACACATATCCTCTTATATTTTGTGGTGAATATAATATTCTTGTAAATGTACCTGAATTCTTATCTTTAATAATCATTGATGCTGTAATAGTAGATGTTATCATTAAAAATAATACAATAAAAGCAATTATTCTTTGCAAAACCCCTAATGTATTTTCTTGTAGTTTACTTATATTTATAGGTGTTGAATCTTCTTTATATGATTCTATTAAATACTCTAATATATTATTTGTACTTTTATCTTTTATAGAATAAAGTTCGAAATTACCCTTATTAAAATATATAACAGCAGAATATTTTCCAGTTATAATATCAGTTTTAACTGTTTTAAAATCTGCAGTTTCAACATCAATTCCTTGAGTACTTTTTAATGCCTTAACCATATCTGTATAAATATTCTTTTCAGATTCATTTAAAACTTGCTCATTTTTATACTCACTTAAAATACCAATATTAAAAGATGGTTTACTTATGTAGTTTGCCATTACTCCAAGTATTACTATAATTATTGGAAATAAGAGTGTTACTAAAAATCCTGATTTTTTATTTATATTTCTTTTAAAATTATTATTAAAAATACCTATTAAGTTCACTATATAAATGCCTCCTTTTTAAAAAATTTAACTGTAAGTACTGTAATTAAAATACTTATCATTACAAATATAGATGATATATAAAAAATAGGTTGAAAATTATTATCATAAATACAAGTAACTATACTCCTATTGACCCAAGTCAATGGTGATATATTAATTGCTAATGAAACAATTGGGTTTAATGAACTAACTGGAAAAAATACTCCTCCTAAGAAACCAAAAACCACTATTGGTATATTAATGATATTACGTAGTATATCTAAGTTTTTGCATGCAAGACCTAAAAATAAACCTATAGCTGATACTACAGTTGATTCACACACTAAAAGAAAAATAATAACTAAAAAATTTCCACCAAAACTTATCTGAAAAACACTTTTTATTATCATTAAAGTTATTACATTGCACAGTGAAAGTATAATTGTACAAGAAAAAAGTTTTGAAAGTACTAGTGCTGTTATAGAAATAGGAGAAATCATATAACGATATGATGTACTAGAAATTTTCTCATCTTGTGACGCATATGAAACACTAATAATTCCCATAAGTACACAAAATGGTATTGTGACAATAGTATAATAGTTATATGATGTAAATTCTGTTCCATAAGATTTTGATGTTAAATATCCTAATAACATTATGGTTATTAATGGAAAAACAATATTATAAAATAAAATAAAAAAATCTTTACTTCTTCTCTTTATTCCTAATCTAAACAATGGTAAAAAATATCTCATATATTATTCCTCCAAATCTCTCAAATTTGTACCTGTAAGATATAAAAAAATATCCTCCAAGGTCTTGCAACCAAGTTTTAAATACTTATCTTTATATACGCTCTTATCTAAGTCTTCTAAAATTACTCCTTTGTCAATTAAAACAATCCTATTACATAAAGCTTCTATTTCCTCCATATAGTGACTAGTGTAAATAATTGTTGTACCATTCTTATTAATCGTTTTAATTGCTTCCATAATTTTATTTCTCGATTGAGGGTCAATTCCAACTGTTGGCTCATCCATAATGAGAATTTTAGGACTATGTGCGATTGCACAAGCTATATTTAATCTGCGTTTCATTCCTCCAGAAAATTTTGCTGGAAGTTCTTTGTGTCTACCCCAAAGTCCAACAAACTCTAAGGCCTCTTTAGTTCGAGATTTGAGTTCGTTTCCTCTAAAACCATACAATGAACAAAAGAATTTAACATTATCATATGCACTTAAATCTTCATATATTGCCAGTTCTTGTGGCACAACACCAATAGCACTTTTAAAAACATTTTGCTGATTTTTGATACTTTTACCTTTATAATATATATCTCCACTATCTGGAGATAAAATCGTAGTAAACATATTAATAGAGGTGCTTTTTCCTGCTCCATTTGGCCCAATAAAACCTAAAATATCCCCTTCTAGTATTTTAAAACTCTCCCTTGATACAACTTCCTTATTTTTATATCTTTTAGATAACTTTTCAATCTCTAATAGTACATTTTCCATTTATAAAACCTCCTAATATTTTAACCAATATTATATATCCAATGTTGTATATATTGTTTTTTTAAAACACGAGTCTTTGACCCGTGTTATTATGAATAAACTTATTTTTTATTTTGTAATTTTAGTATTATTTTATCTATATTTTCTATAGCTTTGTCTGGATTATTAATTATTTCATCTCTGAGTTTTTGAACCTCTAATAGTTCACTTGTTGCCTCATTTGCAAATAAAAAATCTTCTTCTATATTTGAAAAATCTATAGATTTAATGACGTTCTGTGTTTCATAACCAACAGATATGTACTTATCAATATTATTTAGTATTTCCTCATGCCATAGTATTTGATAATTCAAATTATCTATTGTCATATCAAAGGCAATTCTTTCTGTTGGAAGGCTTTTTTTATCAATCTTTTTAATTTCTTTCCAGTTTTCCCAATACTTTTTCTGCTCTATCAGATGCTTTATATGCTTTTCAAGATTGGTTTGTATAGTATCTCTTGGTAATACATCTAAAATATTATACAACAAAAACTTATTTGAACCTATTGGAACTATAGGCATTTGCAGTTCTTTTTGTAATTCTTCTCTTAGCTCCACTTTACCACTTTGTGTAATATCATAAATCTTACGAATTCTAGCACCATTTTTTTCTTCTCTCAAAACTCTAACTAATCCATCTTTTTCTAACTTTGTCAAAGCATAGTAGATTGAACCAGATTGTATTTTGGTCCATCTATCTGCACCAGAAACTTGTAAAAATTTTTGAATTTCATATCCATGTGTTGGCTTAATATTTAAATAATATAAAATTAAAGTACGTATCAGAAAAATTCACCACCTTATACTCTATCTTGGATATTATACTATCACCAACGTTGTATATAGTCAATAGTTATTATTTTTATTCTTTAGTACAAGGGCTTCCATGAGACATACATATCCAGTTGTATTTTAAATTTTCTAACTCATTTACAGATTTCATCATTTTTTCAGAGTCCCAGTTCCACAGATTAGGATATGGAATTATATTTCCGTTCTTATTCTTAACTAAGTCTCCTGCAAATAAAACATCTTCAAAAAGCATACAAACATGTCCTGGTGTATGTCCTGGTGTATGAATAATTTTTATATTTCCAACTTGCATATTGTCTCTATAAGGCTCTATATCTTTAATAATTCTTTTTGCAATTGTCTTTCCAATAAATTTTTTGAATCCAGGTCTATCCTTCTCTCCTATAATAAATGGGATATCTTCCATATGAGCCCACACTTTTGCTCCTGTATATTCTTTCAATAACTTAATATTAGACATATGGTCAACATCATGATGAGTCAGTAAAATATGCTTAATATCAGTTAGTTGAATCCCAAGTGTTTTTAATTCTTTAATTATACCATTCCCCATAAAAGGAAGTCCTGTATCTATCAATGTAATCTCTTCATCAAACACAATAAAACAATTTGCACCACGAGTACTATCTAACAACAAGATATTTTCTTTTATTTGCATAAATAAATCCCCCTTTTTTTATATTTTACCTATATAATTAATTAGTAAAGTTATAATAAATTATAGTGCTTTACATTAATTTTATTCGCAATAGTATACCGTTGTTATATAAGTATACCACTAGTATACTATTTTATCAATGGAATCAGTAAAAAGGAGTGTTTTATATGCCAGAATTATCAAAAAGAGATAAAGAAAAAATCCAAAGAGAAAATGAAATTGTTGTCAAAGCAGAAAAATTATTTTGTCTTAATGGATTTGATAACACCTCTATGAATGAACTAGCAAAGGAAACAGAATATACAAAACGTACTATATATAAATATTTCTCATGCAAGGAAGATTTGTTTTTTGCTGTTGTACTAAGAGGGTATAAAAGACTTTGGGATAGTGTTAAAATAGAAAGTTCAAGAGGTAAAACTGGATTTGAAAGATTAAAATTTTCATATTCTGCATTTCATAAATTCTACTGTAAAGAGCCTTCTTTATTAGCTTTAATGGGAATGATTGGACTTGTACAATCTAAAAACTCAGACTTAGAGATACCTTTTAAAGAAAAGTTTTTTTCTTTCAATAAATTTATGTTTGAAGAAATACAAGAACTATTTGAAATAGGAAAAGTTGATGGAAGTATTAGGTCAGATATTGAGATACCCACTCTTATGTATTCATCAATATTTACACTTACAGGATTTTTTAATTTATTATCTATAACAGGAAAATCGTATCTCAACAATTTTAATATAGAAGAAAAAAAATTTATTGAAACCACTCTTGGTCTTTTGATAGATTCACTTAAAGCGTAGTTTTAATTTATAAGTTTTTTGACAGGAATTTTATTTTCTGTGCAGGATAATCTAGAGGATAAAATGATAACTTTGTTGTAGAACAAGGATTTCCATTGTGTATGATTTTGTGTATCTGTATAATATCTGTATAAATAGAAATTTACGTTGGAGGGCTGTGTATGAAAGAAAAAGATAAAAGAAATAGTTATGTTACTTTATTTATGTTTATAGGTGCAGGTATTGGTATTGCTATCGGTTTTGCGATTGGTATCTCTCAAGGAAAAACTGGAATATCTATGTGTTATGGATTAGTATTTGGAATGATAGTAGGAGCTGGTCTTGGAACTATTATAGAAAAGAGCAATAGTAAAGATTAAAACAAATTCCAGTTTGGTAACTGAATATTCAATATCACACAAGCAGTTAGTTATTTATGCTGATAACCATATTTTTACACTATAATTTCTTTTAAATGAAAGGACTGAAAATAAATGGCAAAAATACTTCTTTTAGAAGATGATGATACAATTGCATTTGGGATAAAAGCTTCCCTAGAAAAGAAAAACCATGTAGTTTGTTGTTATAGTACAATCACTGAAGCTAAGAAAAAATTTGACAAAGATATCAATTTAATTCTACTTGATTTAAATTTACCTGATGGGATTGGATATGAATTTTGTAAATATGTTAAAAATATAAGAGATATTCCAGTGATATTTTTGACAGTGCGCGATGATGAAAAAGATATTGTACAAGGTTTGGATATGGGTGCAGACGACTATGTGGTTAAGCCATTCTTACTTTCAGTACTTCAATCTAGAATTAATGCTGTACTTAGACGTACTCATTCTAACACTACTAGCACTCTTACATGTGAAAATATAAGATTGAATAAAGATGAAGTCAAAGTATATTTGGACAATATTGAAATCTCTTTGACAGCAGGAGAATACAAACTACTCCTAAGTCTAATGGAGAATAAAAATAAAGCACTTACTCGTGCAAAACTATTAGAAATGCTCTGGGATATAGATGGCAACTTTGTAAATGATAATACTCTTACTGTTACAATAAAGCGACTTAGAGAAAAACTAAAAAATCCATCCTGTATAAAAACCTTGAGAGGTATAGGATACAGAATGGAGGACAGCTAGTGAAAATAAAAAAATATATCAATAATACTGTTATTTTTATAGTATTCTGTTTAGTTATTACTATTTTGTTAAGTATAATTCTAACAACTGTAACTTCTTCTGAAGAATATGATATGATAGCTAAAACCATTGGTACATCCTATCAACTTAATCCTAAATCTACAGAACATATTTTAGAATCACTAAAAAATTCAGATTCTCATGACTTTAATGTGGGAAATGAGATTTTATTAAAACATGGTTATACTAAAAATACATTTTGGTATAAAAACTTTTTTTATTTCATGATAGTGTCCTTTATTATAGTGTCAACAATGGCTATAGTTATGTTTATAATTCAGTATAGAGAAAAAAGAAAAAATATGAATAGAATAAATATGCTTACGAGCTATTTAGAAGAAGTAAATTTAGGAAAAGAATCTGTACTTTTACGTTGTGAAGATAAGTTTTCACATCTTGAAGACGAGATATACAAAACTGTGGGAGAACTTCGTTGCTCAAAAGAATTTGCTTTAAAAGAAAGACAAACTCTTTCAGATAATCTTGCAGATATCGCACATCAACTTAAAACTCCAATTACTTCTATGTCGCTCATGGCACAGTTACTTGCAGAAAGTTGTCCCGAGGAAGAAATAGATTACCTCAACAGACTTACAAATCAAATATTAAGATTAGAAAGATTGGTGTCATCCTTACTTACTTTGTCAAAGTTAGATGCAAATACTTTAATATTTGAAAGTAAGCTTATAGATGTCCATTCTCTTCTTACTCATGCAGTTGAACCTATAGAAGAAATTTTAAAAGAAAAAAACCAGACATTTCTTATTGAAGACTCTTCGTTTGTAGAATTTAACATTGATATTAACTGGACTTTGGAAGCTCTTTTAAATATTCTTAAAAACTGTAGTGAACATGTAGAAGATGGTGGACAGATTGTTGCTTATTATAGTAAAAATCCTCTATACATTGAAATTATTATAGAAGATAATGGTAAAGGTTTTGCTCAAGAAGACCTGCCATATATTTTTAATCGATTTTATCGTGGTAAAAATGCTAGCAAATACAGCATTGGTATAGGTCTTGCTCTATCAAAGTCTATTATCGAAAATCAAAATGGTACTATACATGCAGAAAATTGTCATCATGGTGGTGCAAGATTCATAATTAAGTTTTATACATAAAAAACTGGATTATAGGAAAACACCTATAATCCAGTTACATTATATCTTATTTATCATTTATACATTATTTATAACTTACACACAATATTATTTAAAGTTGCTTTTAAAAAATATTCAAATAAATCTTGTTTATATTGTCTCATTTTTTATAGATTCTACTATGTTTTCATTATTTAATTGTTTACATCCCATAATATACGATGCTATTACTACAATAAGTATCAATATGGTAAAGCTCGTCACTATGGATATTGGTGCAAATAATAAGTACTCCATAAAACTTATTTCATTTATATGGATGAAAGCATACAATATAGCTATTTGCACAGGAATACTGAGTAATAATGGTGTAAGACCAAAAAATAATCCTTCTAAGATAATCATCTTTTTCATGCCATTTGGAGACAATCCTGCAGAACGTAACATAGCAAATTCTTGTCGCCTACTTCTAAGATTCCCTGAAACAGTCGCCCATACATTTGATAAACCAATTGCAGCTAACAATGCTGTAATAAATCCTACTATTAAATTCATAGTTATTTGTCCACTATCACTTAACTCTTCATTTTCTACAACATCATTAATCCTATAATCACCTGACCCATAATATTGGTTGCAAATAGATTCAAACTCTTTTCTTACTTTAGAAATATTATCATGATTATCTATTTTAAATAGCCCTGTTATCCTATTTGATTTTAATCTACGATTTTCATGGTAATTTTTAGACATATCTTGTACTGTAGACATTGGTACTACTTGAATTAGTGTGTATCTACCAAGCCTTTCTGCTATTTGTGGAAGTGTATCTGTAATAGCTCCTACTTTCATGTTAAAAGTATAATTTCCCTCATCTTCATCATATACTTTTTCATTCAATGTAATGTTATCTCCTACAGAAAGATTTAAATAATCTATATATACTTTATCCCTACGTGTACTACGCTCAACATCTTCCTCACGATTATATACAATTGAAATTGGATTTTTTGTATCATAATATGGTTTAGGGTCTATAGAAAGTTGTTTGCAATATTTTGCAAAACTCTCATCATCAAGTCCAATCATAGTTGAAGTGATACGAAACTTACCATCACGTTCTATAGGAGAATATTTTTTAGCTGAGACTATATTTTTAAATCCTCCACTCTTTGCAAGCTCTTTTGAAGCATCTTTTTCAGTTAACCAAGTTGCTGCAGACATTTTTAGATAATATAATGAACTCTCTACACCTTGTGTATTGTTTAATTGCTCTAAAAACTGTTTTTCTGTAGGTTCACTATTTTCCAAATACAATGATATATCCCTTTGACTCGCATAAATATCACTACCATAAACACTCTCTGCACCTTTTTGACATGCAATTATATTTAGAAAGCTTGTCAATAATAAAAAAGAAAGTGTTAAAGATATTGTTGCAGTACGATAAGATTTTTTACGGGCACGAAGCGCATTTACTGCAAGTTCTCCTTCTATACCAAATAACCTTGTTAATGAGTATTTATTAGAACTTTTAATTTTAACACTATCACCTTGTCTGATTGCTTCTATAGGTGCTAGTTTTGATACTCTACGTGCTGGTATCAGTGCGGAAACCCATACTGTTATTATTGTAAGTAAAACAGCTGGTAAGAAAGCAGGAATACCATAAGTAAAGATTACCTGTTGATTATCAATATTAATATTTACTGAATTAATATAACTTACAAGGCCATTACACAATGCCCACCCTAAAAATAAGCCTATAGGTAAAGGGATAATTGTCAATAAAAAACCTTCAAAAACTACAGACTTTTTAATCTGCTTTGGAGATGCTCCAATGCTAGCTAGTATGCCCAATTGAGTAAGTCTAGCATTTGCTGATAATGCAAAAGCATTATAAATCACCATTACAAATACAGCCACTGTAAAGATTGCTATTGTTAAATACATAAGAGGTGTTGAAAATTTTTCTATACTGTTCATAGATGCTTTCTGTTCTGGAGAAAAGACTAACATCTTTAAAAGATAATTACTATTATACTTAAGATTGTATTTTCCATATTCATTCATTTTCCATCCTAATGATTTAGCAAGCTTTGGAAGCTCTTTATATGTATCTCTAATATTTTTAAATCGCAAATATACAGTAATATTATCACTAGGCTTTATACTTGCTCTATCAAGATAACCAAGAGCTGTATATGCAGGTACAACTGATGAAGTAGTAACATCTATTTTCCCTACTATTGTCAACACAGTTTCTGAAATCTTTCTAAAACTTTCACCTTTTGCTGTTGGTGCTGTAGGTACAATATAATTTTCATTTAAAACCCTATCTCCTATTGGGATAGTAATCTTATCACCAACTTTTACATTTGGATTACTTTCAAAATATTGTTTTGAGAGTGCAATTTCATTAGCATTATTTGGTCGACGCCCCTCTAGTATAGTGTCTTTTTCTGGCATAGAATTCCAATATTCTGATGTGGCATTTCTATAAATTATGTAATCCCTTTTATCATCATTAATTTTACCTACATACCATGGTCCTTTAATCATCACATCATCAACTGAAGAGAAATTTTCAATTAATGATAAGTCACTTCCATGAGTTTCATCAAATAATTCTCCATGCCAATTACCTTCTTTCTCAACTGAAAGTCTTATAAAATCACTCCACATTGTATATAATAATCCACATAAAGAAGACATCATAGTTGTAGTAAGTAATATAGCCAACATTATAGCTATACTACTACGCTTATTACGACGTACAAAATCTAAGGTGTATTCTTGAAGAATATTCATTTCTTCACCACCTTTTCAGAAACTATCATACCATCTTCCATAGTTATAATGCGATTTGCTTCTAATGCTATTTTTTCATCATGAGTAATAAGAAGTATTGTTTGATTAAATCGTTTATTTGATAAGTTTAGTAAATCTACAATTTCTTCAGAATTTTTTCTATCAAGATTACCTGTTGGTTCATCTGCTAATAAAATAGCTGGTCTATATATTAAACTTCTAGCTATAGCTACTCTTTGCTGTTGCCCACCTGAAAGTTGACCTGGAAGATGTTTTAGCCTATCAGTTAATCCCAAGGTAGATACAATTTCCGAAAACCTATCTTCATCCACTTTCCTCTTATCAAGTAACATTGGTAATAATATATTTTTTCTAACATCAAGAGTAGGTATAAGATTATAAAATTGATATATAAGCCCTACTTTTCTGCGTCGAAAAATTGCCAATGCTTCTTCTTTTAAGCTTGCTATCTCAGTATCTTCAATATAAATTTTTCCAGATGTAGGTCTATCTACTCCTCCAAGCATATGGAGTAATGTAGATTTTCCAGAACCAGAGGCTCCTACTATGGATACAAAATCACCTTTTTGAACTGATAAATTCAAATTATTAAGAGCCGTCACCATAGTTTGATTTGAGCCATATGTCTTTGTTAAATTTTCACATTTTAGTATTTCCATATATAATCATCTCCTTTATAGTTAAAGTTTAGCAATCCAAAATGACATTATAGTGACACTTCAAACTAAATGTTGACTCTCTCTCAAAATACTTTTTTCAATTAAATATGATACTTTACATAAACACCTTATAAATTTTAACCAATATAAGATTATTTTTTATTAAAATTTTGCTCATATCCTTTTACATATACTTAAAATAATATAAATAAAATAAAAACTATGCAATATATTTATCAATTCATTGCATAGTTACTTAAATCTACCTAATATTTTAGTATAAAGTTATGTCTATTATATAGTACTGTAATAGTTATTAATTATATCAATTGCAATCTCTTTTACTTTTGGTCCTCCAATTTTTTTATTAGAATCATCTGATTTAATAGCAAAGTAATATGTATCATCTTCATTTTCTACCATCCCAACAAACCATGCATCAACACATTGCTTCTTTTCATCAAATCCTGTTCCAGTTTTACCATATACATTTATTTTCTTATCATTTGTATCTATTTTCATAATCTCCTTCAAGAGATTAGTATTCTCTTTTTTAAAACTTGTATCACCCTCAAAAATTTTATTTAATACTTGTGTTTGCTCTTTGGGAGAGATTTTTAATGAAGATTCTAACCAGAACCCATTTAAATCTTTACTTCCATTTTTTAAATTTCCTTCCCACTCACTAATGTCACAATTCCCATATTTTAGATTATCTAGTGTATTTTGAACAAATTTAGCATCAACTTGATTCATCAGTTTTCTATGATACCAAACACAAGATACTTTAAATGCTTCTTCTAAATTAAGATTTCTATTCCAATCTTCAATCTCATAAATTGTGCCATTATACCCCATAACTGATTCTTTTGAATTTACTATTCCTTTTTCTAAACCAATTAATGTTGAAATTATTTTAAAAGTAGAACAAGGTGAAGCCCTTGTTTCAATTAACTCTTTATTGTATATATTATATTCTTTATTTTTACTACTATAAAAAACAGCCCCTCCACTAACATCTTTAAAACAATTACTATAATCAACTACATTAACTTTATCTTTTTTCTGTTGTGTACTATCTTTACTATCCAATTCATTTGATTTAAAATTTGTATTGTTACTCTTAATATCTTGTTCTTTACTCTTTTGATTACTTTCCATTGAATGTTTTGCTATAAATGCAATGATTAATAGAATAATTATTAAAATAAAACTTGTCTTTCTTTTCATATCTTACTCCTTCCCTATATATGTATATTTATAATCCTCCTTTAAAATAATAGACATCATCTGCCATATACTCTAAACGTGGAGCTTGAATGTGTTTATTTATAAAATCTAACTCTGGCTTATTTCCTTTTAAATCTTTAAAGAATACAATCCCATCAACAGATTGTAATTCAGCTCCAAAGAAAAAACAAACTGATTTTTTATTACCAACTATCTTAGTTACATCTACATTTCTATTTAACTTATTTATTTTATTTACTACTTCTTCGGAAAAAATATTTTCTAACTCCTTTTTGCCAAGTTTAATATTTAGATTATATTCAGAATTTAACTTTTTTTCATCACATGCTTTTAAGACTGCTTGTGCAACCTCTATATAATCCTTTTTGTAAAGTTGGAATCTAAAACTTTCACTTGGTCTAGGAAGAAATATAGTAGATATACTTATAAAAGTACAAACTATACATCCGATTACTTTTCTTTTATTTAAATCTTTTCTAAGATGTAGCTTAATAATATGTACACAAATCCATATGAAAGCAATCAACATTAATGGTATTGCAAATAATCCTATGAATAGTAAAATCACTCCTCCTCTCAATATAATATTTCCACAAAGAAATAAGAAGTCACTTACAAGAAATAAAGCTACAGGAATAATTATTCCTTTTATATTTTCTTTACCTAATATAATTATGTTGATTAAAGCTATTATAAAAACAGCTATTATAACTATCAGTAACATTGTTCTCTCCTTTCAAGTAGTAAAATTATGTCTGAGTATACACCTAAAACTTACTATTGTAATATTTAAAATATTACAATAGTAAGTTTTAAAAGTCAAGTTATTTAAATCTTTTAAACTAGCTTATTTTTACTAAATTCTAAATAAGTTTTATAATAGGAGTTTTGTTTTTATATGTAGCATACTAATTAATACTGTTTACACTGTAAGTAAATTTAAAAATAATATCTGTAATATAGCAGAATATATCATGAAAATAAATTTTAACCTTATTATAATATAACTACATAATATAATTATGCTACTAAAATATATAAAGAAAGGGCTTAGTATTTATGTCAGATATCATAATAAAGGGACTTACACATAATAATTTAAAAAACATCTCACTTAAACTTCCAAAAAACAAAATCATTGTCTTTACTGGAGTTTCTGGCTCTGGAAAATCAAGTATTGTATTTGACACAATTGCGGCAGAATCACAAAGACAAATGAATGAAACATATTCAGCATTTATTAGAGGTCGACTTCCAAAATACAAAAAACCTCATGTAGAACTGATTGATAATTTAACTGCTTCTGTAATCGTAGACCAGTCTCCTCTTGGTGGCAATGCACGTTCTACAGTAGGAACTATAAGCGATTTGTATTCTTCACTAAGATTATTATTTTCTAGAATTGGCAAACCATATATAGGAACAACATCATATTTTTCGTTTAATGACCCAAATGGTATGTGTAAAAACTGTTCTGGAATTGGTAGAGTCAAAGCGATTAATATTGAGTCTATTCTAAATCCTGAAAATTCATGGAATTCAGGTTGTGTAAATGACTCTCTATTTAAACCTAATTCATGGTATTGGAAACAGTATACTGAATCTGGACTATTTGATTTAGATAAACCTCTGAAGGATTATTCTATGGAGGAATATAATTTATTGCTATATGGCTCAAAAGATGGAAAAAGCAAACCTGAAAATTCAAAAGTTGAAGGTATTTTTAATAAATACAATCAAACATATCTAAATCGAGATATTAGCAATATGAGCAAACACACCAAAGAAAAGTCAGAAAGACTTATAACTGATGAGGAATGTCCTGAATGTCATGGAAAAAGATTAAATAAAGATGCTCTTAACTGCACTATTTTAGGGTATTCTATAGCAGATATGAGTAATATGGAATTTACTGAACTTTACAATTTACTCTCTCAAATAAATGATGATAGAGTTGAAACTGTTGTAGATACTCTTACTGATGGCTTGAAAAGAATGATTGATATTGGACTTCCTTATTTACATCTAAATAGAGAATCAACTTCTCTATCTGGAGGAGAAGCTCAGAGATTAAAACTTGTACGCTATATGGGAAGTAGCCTCACAGGTCTAACCTATATTTTTGATGAACCCAGCACTGGAATGCACCCAAGAGATGTACATCGTATGAATCAATTATTAAAAAGACTTAGAGACAGAGGAAATACAGTTCTGGTGGTAGAACATGATAAAGATGTCATATCTATAGCAGATGAGATTATAGATATTGGTCCAAATGCTGGTAAACATGGGGGAAATATTATATTTCAAGGTACCTATAATGAATTACTTCTAGCAAATACACTTACTTCAAAAGCTATGAATTTGTCATTATCTCTAAAATCTAATACTCGTAAACCAAAAAACTTTCTTCCCATTAGAGGAGCTTGTTTGTATAATCTAAAAAATGTTGATATAGATATACCGGTTGGAATCATGACAGTTGTTACTGGAGTTGCTGGTTCTGGAAAAAGTACTTTGATTTCTAGTATTTTTGCAAAAAAATATGAAAAAGATGTTATTAAAATTGACCAAAACCCTATCACGACTACAAATCGCTCTATGCCAGCTACATTTCTTGGTTTTTTTGATGAAATAAGAAAACTTTTTGCTAAAGAAAATAATGTTGGTGAAAGTTTATTCAGCTTTAATTCTAAAGGGGCTTGTCCTATTTGTAATGGAAAAGGAGTACTTGTTACAGAACTGGTATTTATGGACCCTGTTATTAATATATGTGAAGCTTGTAGAGGTACTCGATATAATGAAGAAGTCCTGTCAAAATTGTATAAGGGTAAAAATATAGTTGAAGTTCTTTCCATGACAGTAGATGAATCACTTGAATTCTTTACGGAAAAGAAACTTTGTAAAATATTACAAACTATGAAAGATGTTGGATTATCTTATATGACTTTAGGTCAGCCACTTAGTACACTATCTGGCGGAGAATGTCAAAGAATTAAACTAGCAAAAAATCTTAATAAAAGAGGTACTATATATATTCTAGATGAACCAACTACTGGTCTTCATATGTCTGACATTGACAAGCTTATGTTGATTTTTGAAAGAATAGTAGACATAGGTAATACAATTATTATCATTGAACATAATTTAGATGTTTTAAAGCAAGCAGATTGGGTGATAGATATTGGACCTGATGGTGGTAAAAATGGTGGTCAGGTAGTATTTGAAGGTACTCCATCAGAAATGTTAAAAAAAGGTAATACTATAACATCAGACTTTCTTAGAAAATCAATAAAAAAATAAGAACAATGGTGTAAATAAAACTACAGAAAAAATGCTTTTTATTTTAAAAAATATCTATTAAAGTATGGAATAAAAATACACATAATTATATATTTTATTTATGGCTTGTACAGTTCTAATTACCTCAAATAGTACTTCTGATATTTTGTTAATTCTATAGAAGACACTTTAATCTATAGAATTAACAAAATGATTAACAAAATCTCAGTATTTCCCCTATCAGAAATCAACAAGGGAAAAATCGTTTTATCCAGTGCTGGCGTAGTTTAAAGTGCCTCCTCCTTGATATAGTAGCGGATACATTGCTTTAATTAGTGCTAAGCTTCATGTTCCGACTTACTTTACCACACAATCATTTGTCTTCACGTCGTTTTCGGTTCCTATTCCCACTTCGTTCTACCTGATACCAGCCGCAGTTTTATTAACAGCTATGTTGCCTGCGATTGACTGGACCACATCCACAATATTAAAATGACACATTCGTCATTTTAACATTGACATGACATAGAAAAGAGAGTATAGTATATCATATAATAATGACGATAAAGTCATTTTAAGGGAGGTTTATGTAATGCCAAAAGTAAATGAACAGTATTTGGAGGAAAAACGGGATCAGATACTGGATGCTGCATTTGATGTTTGCATGTCCAAGCCAGTATATACAGTTAAAATGAAAGATATTATTGAGAAAACAGGCTTTAGTCACGGGCTTGTATATCGTTATTTTACTAATTTGGAGGATATCCTATTTGCCCTCATTAACAGAGACACATCAATTATTGACGTGTCTGCTAAAGTTGATGAAATACTGCACTCAGGACATTCTCCAGAAGATGTTGTAAAGCAGCTGTTTTCGCTATATTTTGATGCGATTATGATTGGCATCACTGGGTACGGTAAGATTTTAAATGAAATGCTTTCTACGCTTGCCAGCGACCAGCAATATTATCAGAGGTTTCGGGCAAATGTGAAGGTTGCATCCCATAGCGATTATTTACAAACGCAAGCATATCAATATATTGAAGAGCAAATACAAAAAGGCTATTTCTCTCCTAAACAGACGTTAGATGAAATATATTCTTTTATTACAGTATGTCTCAGCGGAATCGAAAGGGACTTGATTCTAACAAGGTGCTACCCTGCTATGCAATATATTCAGTTGAATACGGATGGATTACTGTTCAGCCTGTGTACATCTGTCCTTTTCATGTTGGGAAGCAGTAACCAGCCTGTCTGAAAATAAGGACAACAAGAATGAGTCCATAGTTTATTTACAATGAGGAGGTTATGCTGATGTGGAATTATTATGAGAAAAAACCCATACTACAATACTTATTGCTTGTATTTTTAATTGCATGGAGTGCTACAACAATCGTCATAATAGGCGAACGGCTTGAATGGTTTGCAGGACCGATTGGAACTGTCGTATACTACTTACTAGTTGGTTTCTCAATTGGATTTGCTCCAGCTTATGCTGTTACGATTCTTCTTAAAAAAAGTGAACAGATTCATGGGATTAAAGAACTTTGTGGCCGTATCGTCAGAACCAATCATCTATCCGGCTCTCGCGCCCTGATTGTTGCTATTTTCTTTGCCAGCCAGATTGTGATCAATATCCTTTGCAATCGATATCTAGGAAAGCCTTGGTATACGATACTCCTTATGTTTCCATTCATGATTATAGGAGGCGGATTGGAAGAGCTTGGCTGGCGCGGTTTTTTGCAGCCAGCATTAGAGCAAAAACTCCCTTTTTTTGCTGCATGTCTTCTCACAGGCGTGATATGGGCCATTTGGCATCTTCCGCTCTGGTTGCTACAGAACGCAAACCAATCCTCCATGAACTTCATCTCGTTTTTGTGTTGGTGTATCGCGATGTCTTTTATGTTGGCAGTCTTATACAGGCTGGCTGGAAGTGTCCTAATCTGTGTGTGTTTTCATGCGTGGTGCAATGCGATTGGTGGTCTATTCACAATGGACCTTCTTATCCAGCCAATACAAGCAAAGTCAATTGTGCTTCTAGGTCTCCAAGTTATTTTAGCTATGATTGCTTACATACAGATGAATTTGTCTTGGAAGTAACTCAGAAGATACAATGCCTCATATCGAAACGCAAGTTTGCTGAACTGTAAGGAGTTCATATGGCTAAAGAAGAGACAAATATACCTGACAAAACCGTTTATTAGCTTTCTAAGACAGGTTATATTGAGTTGAAAGGTACACTTGTATCATTTATTCAAAATTTTAATTATAACCTTGTTCCTTTTATGATTACTATTTTTCTTATTAAATTCTTAGATAGAAAAGAAGCAGTTGATATTCTTACAAAACGATTAGAATATCTTGAAAAAAGCAATATAGGTACTTCAAAGCAAATAGAAATTTTGAAATCCCAAGACTTACCTACATATATTATTTGCAACGTCAAGCACAGTGCACAAATTATTCAAACAGATATAATATCAACGAAAAAACTTATTAACACGATAAAATAAATTGATGAAACTGGAGAAGCGTAAATGCTACCCCAGTTTCTTTCAAATAATGGCGACACGGGTTCCTGCCTTGATAAACTTCTGGTAAGGGCATATACGCCCTTAGCCAGCCATATCCTCGGATTGGAGGACTACCTTCTTGGCTACCCTTGCGGTAACGCTCATGCACAACAAGGATTTTTTCAACAAACTCATTAAGCATAGTTGTTGTCATGGTTTCAAAGTTTTTGTATTTGTCAATGAGGTCAATAAGCTCCCCATTAAGAGCACAAGCGGAAAAGCACATAAAATCAGATTTTCAAGTAATTGAGTGGCAAGGTGTTATACCTCATAATAAGTTAGAAAAATCAATCTTTACAATGTAAATTATATATCTCAATTAAGTTCTATCAACTGTGTTAAATTTCCAGTGTATGTAAGCTTAAGTTTATGCATAGCCCGTGTACAAGCAATATATAATAAACTACGATCGTAATCATTGTAATATGTTTTATTATTTACTGAAGGAATAACAACTTCATCAAACTCTAGCCCCTTTGACATTTTAATAGAAGTAATTGATACACCTTTTATAAAACTAGAACTTTCAGGAGATATTAAATTAACATCATATTCTTGCTTAATAACATCATATATTGCTTTAGCCTCGCTGTTGGTTTTTAGTATAATACCAAGGGTAGCATTGTTGCTTTCCTCAAACTGCTCAATCTCCATTTTTATCTTCTCTATCTCATCTGGTTCGTTACTGCATTTAATCACAACAGGCTCCTCACCATGTCTTTCAATAGCCTCCAGCGAAGTTATATTTTGAATTTTCTTGGCAAAATTAATAATCTCAAAAGTAGAACGATAACTCTTGTTTAACATTACTAACTCTCCACCATCATAAATCTGTACCATGTCATCTAATGTATGTAAATGATTAGGGTTGATTAGTTGTCCAAAATCTCCAAGAATAGTTTTTTTACATTTGAAAAGTAAGTTTATTACAGCATATTGAATAGGAGTGTAATCCTGCATCTCATCAATAACAATGTGTCTTATCACTTTGTCTTCTTGTAATCCCTCATATGCAGCATGAAGATATATAAATGGATACACATCTGCCCACTCAAGAGTATTCTTTGATGGCATTACAAACATATCTTGAATATTCATCTGTTTGAAGAAGTCCTTATACAGTACTAGAGTATTTTTTATTGTTAGCATTCTATTTAAACTTTTCAGTATATTTTTTACTTTTGGTAAGTCATCTTCCATAATATTATCTGATTCAAATCTATAATGAATATCTTCTGCTACCATCTCCAGTCTTCGCTTAACTGGATATTTATTGTATGCATCAAATCTTTTTCGTATCCAGTCACTTTTAGCTATAAAACCTCCAAAAGTGTAATCTTTAGGAATAAAGACCATATTTGGCATTTGCTTTATATATTTATCCATAAGCTTTAAAAAATCAAGTGTAGACTTGAAACGCACTCTTTTTTCCCATTGTACATCATTTACTTCCAGAGAATCTTTTTCTCCCTCAAAATCAATAATCCTCTCTAATTGAACTTCTGCTATATCTTCAAAACTTAATTCACATAGAGGCTCTTCTCCTAGTTCAGGAAGTACATTAGAAATATAGTCACCAAAGACTTTATTAGGTGATAGAATAATTACATTATTTGCTGATATCTTATCTTTAAATCGATAAAGAAGAAAAGCAATTCGATGTAAGGCTATAGATGTTTTTCCAGAACCAGCTACTCCTTGAATAATGAGGGTGTCAGCCTTGTCATTTCTAATAATTTGATTCTGCTCTTTTTGTATTGTTGAAATAATGGATTTCATCTTTTCATCTGAAGTATTACTAAGTTCCTGTTGAAGAATATCATCTTGTATATTCATAGAACTTTCAAGTACATACTCCAGTATTCCATTTTTAATTTTAAACTGTCGTTTACGTGTTATTTCTCCATCTATCCATCCAAGTGGTGCATTATACCCTGCTGGTCCTATCTCACAGTCATAAAACATACTGGCCATTGGAGAACGCCAATCTAGTATTAGAAGTTCATTTTCATAATCAAATGCAAATCGACCAATATAATACTTTGAATCATAACCTTCATCTTTTAGTTGAAAATCTATCCTAGCAAAATATGGCGAATCTTTCATTTTAGCAATCTTGTCTCGAACTTTTACCATAAAAGCCCCATAACTATCTATTTGCTTTAGTGCCAGTTCATTTTGGAACATTTCATGTGGGTCTATCTCTCCACGATTTTTTACCATATATAATTTAGCATCCATGTAATCTTTATCTAGTTTATCAACTGAATTTTCTGCATTCTCCAAAGCATTATCCAGCTTATTATTTATATCTATAAGATATGCAATCTCATCTGGAAAAGATGTTGCTAACTCCATCTCTTGTCCAGATATATTATGTTTAGGATTGGATGTAATAGAATTACAACTTTCTAATTGCTGATTTTTAGACATTTGAATCCTCCTTGCCAATTAAGTATTATCTTAAATCATTATACTGAATTGAATTTTATATTTTTTAATCATTCTTGCTCTTTGATTCAAATTTAGTTTTTGTTTTAAATTTCAGCCTCAAAATTTATATTTCTTTTTAAATAAAAAATACATTTTCTTATATTTATAATCAAAGTTATGAGAAACATGGACAGCAAAATAAATACACCTAAAAATGTAAAATTATTTTTTAATACAATAGATTATTAGTACTATTCAGTGTCTTTTTCATTTTCAGAAGACAGAATAAATTTTTGAGTAGGATACCCAAATTCAGTCAATAATTCAGCTTCTGCAAAACCTAACTTCTTTATCATATTCCGATGTCCTGTATCAGCTTTATCTCCTTCTCTAAAAGTTGTGATTGAGATAGATTTATCTATCAAAAAATTCTCAATAACCTTTTTTAGAAACACCTGTGCAATATCTGAATTACGATATTGAGGGTGTATTCCAAAAAAGTCAATGCTCCCAGTTTCTTTATTAAATACCATATTTGCAATAGCAATGTTATTAAATTTTAATATCAAGGCTCTTTCTTCCAAAATATATTGTTTTAATTGAGAGATATATTCTTCCTCCTGTAAATTTGGGAATCCATCTATGACTAATCTCACTAAACTCATCCATGATGGTATATCAGATATTTTAGCAAGTGTAATATCTTTTTCTAATTCCGATATATCTTTTGAAAATAGATTTTCTTTTTTCAAAACAAATCTTAGCTGCAAAGGATAAAATTCTTGTTCTTTTCGATATTTATTTGGAGATTTTTTATACATATCTTTAAATACAGAAGTAAATGCTTGTTGACTTTCATAGCCAGCTATCAATGCAATTTCAATAATTGTTTTTTTAGAAAATACTAATAGTTTTGCTGCCTCTGTGAGTTTTCTTCGTTTTATATAATCATGCATTGTCAACCCAACAGAAGTTGTAAAAGTTCTATGTAGATGATATTTTGAATAATGAACAGCATTAGCAACTATATCTAAATCCAGCTTTTCTGATAAATGCTCCTCTATATAATCAATAGCAGTTATAACATTATTTACTTTATAAAACATTGCAGCTCTCCTCCTTTTATCCATGAGACATTATATCAATTACTTCTTAGTCATATTTAATAAATCTTGCTATTTTTTATAATGTGAAAATTATTTTTTATATGTTTATCTCATCCTTTAACCTATTTTTCAATTTTCTTACATATTTCTAACTTAATAATATACATTTTTTCATATAATATAATCATTAAAAAAGAAAAATAGAGTATTTCATTTGAGATTCTTAATATTCTCTTGAAATACTCTTCTTTATATAAATATTTCTTTATTTTTAAATATACACTTAATTTATTTAACTCTAAATAAACTTTTAACTTTAAGATTTACTATCTTCTATTATTTAACTAAAGACTCCAACCCTTTAATTTTCAATAGTTTTTCGTTTAATAAATCTAAAAATTTATCTATTATTTCCTGTTTATTAGATTCTTTAACTAAATAATAAATAAACCTATCTGGTGGAGCATCTTTTATGTAATGTATCTCGATATTAGATATTTCTTTAAGGTGATATGCTACTGATACTGGCACAATGGCCCATAAATTTTCTTGTCTCATAAAATACTCTAAAAGAGACATTTGGTCTAAAAATACTTTAGGTTGAAGAGTTGAACGAAACCAAAAATTATGCCACAAATCATATTCAGGATTCCATGGAAGTCTTATTTCATCGGCAACATCTAAAACAGATGGATGCAATTCTCCATTGTATTTTGAGCCATAACTTGTTACCAGTAACATGGCTTCTTTAAATATTGGTATTGTTTCTATGTCATTAAAAAACATATCATCTGAAATAAGAGCTATATCAACTTCCCCCTTGGAAACATAATCATATGCTTCATAAGAATGATAGTTATAAAAATTTACATTATACTCTGGATATGTATTCATAAAACAGGAAAATACATCTGGAAGTATGTATGAGCTAACACTTCCTATAGAGGATATATTTATAATTTTACTTCTATCAATCTTAGTTATATACTTAGCTTCTTGTAAGAGAGTTTTATATTTTTCTGCAATTGGAACAAATGCCTTCCCTTCTTCTGTCAACTCTGATATTCGTACTCCCTTTTTTCGATTAATTAATTTGTATCCCAATTCAGCTTCTAATGCATGTATGCGTCTACTTAAAGCTGGCTGAGTAACATATAAACTTTCAGCAGCAGCAGAAATGCTTCCCAGCTTTATAATAGTCAAAAAAGCTTGTATCTCAAGTTCTGTCATAATCTTACCCCAATTCATAATATAAACATTTATTTATATTATATGGATAAAAACAGCATTTTACAATTATTTAATATGACTGTAAACTAATTGTATCTTAAAATTTAACGAGGTGCCATTATGAAATATACAACTAACTTAACAGAAGGTTACATAAAGAAAGAGTTGGTCATACTCATGTTCCCATTACTTTTAGGAAATATACTCCAACAACTTTACAATACTATTGATGCTATTATAGTTGGTAGGTTTGTAAGTCAAACTGCTTTTGCTGCTGTAGGTGTAGCTGGAACTACTATGAACCTTTTTATATTTGTACTAAGTGGAAGTTGTACAGGTATATCAATTATATTTGCACATTTTTATGGAGCTAGTGATTTATCTTCATTTAGAAAAGAATCTTTTCTAGCAACTATCTTTGGCATTACATTAGCTTTAGGATTAAGTATATGTTCAATATTTATGCTTTCTCCATTACTAAATCTAATTCATACACCACAAGAAGTTTCAAATATCGCGATACCATACCTAAATATTATTTTTTGTGGACTTATCGCAACATATTTTTATAATTTATTATCAGCAGCCTTGAGAGCTGTTGGGAATACTAAAGCTACCCTAATTATCTTAATGCTTTCAATGATAATAAATACTGTTTTGGATATAGTTTTTGTTGCAGTATGTGATTTTGGAATCCAAGGAGCAGCTTCTGCAACTGTGCTTTCACAGACTCTTGCATCAATTCTTTGTTTTATTTATATAAGAAAAAACATTTCATTTCTTTTGTTTAGAAAGGAAGATATGAAGTTTGAATGGAAATTATTAAGATTAACTCTATCCTATAGTCTAATTTCAGCTCTTCATCAATCCAGTTTATATATTGGAAAATTACTAGTACAGGGAGCTGTAAATCTAATGGGAGCAGACATGATTACAGCATACACTGCTACAACAAGAATTGAAGGCTTTGCTAATTCTTTTGGTGATAGTGGTGCTGAGGCTATCTCTATATTTGTCGCACAAAATCTTGGAAATGAAAATAGAAAAAGAGCAAAGCAAGGATTTTATACAGGATTGATTACACTAGTTTGTCTAGGAATTGGATTATCTTTGATAATGTATTTCTTCGCAAAGACTACTATTGAATTTATGACAAATAATGCCAATAGTAGAATTATGATAAATGGCATAGAGTACATGAAAACTATCTCTATTTTCTATGTTTTATGTTTTATAGGAAGTGCATTTGTTGGATGGTATAGAGGAAGTGGAAAAGTAAATATTCCTGTAATTGGAACCGTCTTACATATATCAATTCGTGTTATTATTTCTTATTTGTTTATTCAACAATTTGGTTTAAAGACAATTGCATTTGCTACTGGCATAGGATGGGTTTCTGTTGTGACATTTCAGTATATTATTTTTTGTAGGTCAAAAAAAATAGAAAGGTGAACTCTATCCAAAGTTCACCTTTTATGTAAATAACTTTTTTTATTTTGATACATATTAATCTAATTTATAATATATCAGAGTTAAGATTAACAAATTAAACTTTTGAGTATATAATATATTACCCTAAGCTATTTATTAATAACTCTATTTTAAAGTTAATCCTGTGTTTGAGTTAATCCCATATTTTGAGCTAATTTTATTTTGTATGCTGAACATACTCTATAATTGTGCCATCTGGATGTTTTACTGTCATATTATATCCTGTAGGAACTTTTTTCTTATCTCTTATTACTACTGCTCCACTTTGTAGCAGATGACTTCTCCATTCATCCACAGAATCAACCATAAAAGTAGCTTTCGTTTCTATAAATGGCTTAAGAGCAGTATCAGAACCAGATAACAGCAAAACATTTCCTACTTGAGCCAACTCTAACCCCACTTCTTTATAAGAAAAACGTAAAGAACATTTATCTTTTAAAAGATTTTCATAAAAAGGAATTGCATTTTCTATATCCTTAATATAAAAACGTGTTAATACATCATATATCTTCATATTATTTACTCCTTTATTTATCTGTCTTGTTTCTTCTCGATTATATCATTTTGCAAATATTATGATAATATCTCAATCATTAAACCACAACTATAATAATTACCCTAACAAGTCCTTATTATCACATAACAGGTAGTAACTTTCAATAAAAACGTCTATTAGTCACTCATTAAGTAACAATTCAATCTGTCATATCATAAACAATCCATATAAAAAACAAGTTAACTACCATTCATAGTAAAATGGTAGTTAACTTGTTTTTTATTACAGCTAAACCTATGTATCCACAGAATTTCTATTCTGTTTTGTTATTTATAGAATAGGTAACATCATTTTAGTGAGATACTCACTTTCAGGACGATTTAAATCATTCAAGTACTGATAATAGATATCTCCATGAAGTTCATATCCACTATCCTTCGCCCACAAAAATAATTCTTCAAGTGTAGGGTCTTGCAGTTCATATGGTCCTAAATCAATTGCAGTTATTATTTTCTGTGTTGGAACAATCTTTTGCAAAATTTCATTTTCTGTATCCATATTATTAAATACAGAATGATTAGCTACAGGAAAACCTACTTCAACATCTAATTTTTCTAAGTCCATGTTATGAAAGCATACAATTGGTGCTCCTGCAGACAATATTCCCTTTTCTTCCAGATAGTTGGAAATTTTTCGAAAACTTTGCTGTGAAAACTCTGAAAATTCTACCATAAAGTCAATAGTTTTTCGTATTGCTAAAATGCAATACGAAGGCTGTTCAGCCATCGTTATATTAGATATTCTAGCCATTTCATATCCTCCATTACTTTATTTTTATTTCTTAGCCTCTGTTTCGTAGTTTTTATTCTTAGTTGCATCTTTATATTAACAGTATAACAAAACCAATATTATGATGCTTGTCACACAGTGCTCTTATTTTAAGTAAATACAAATGGATTGAAAATAATGAATAACTCAAATAAGAAATAGTACTGCTTATTATAAATCACTAGTATTCATCCTTGAAATTCATAAAGAAAATCAATATTAATCTTGTAGTTATTCTAATATATAAATAACATTAGGATTAAACATATTTTCTAGGTTACTACTTTTAGAGTCATTTTTTGCATAAAATTAAGAGATAGTTTAATAGCTATCTCTTAAAATAATTCCATTATTTAAATTTGGTTAATTCTTATTTTTATTATCAAGTTACTAATATACTAAAACATTTTAACAGTTTTCATCTAGCTCCCCTAGAATCTTATGAATATGAATCATTAAATATAATTCCTCCTGACGAGGTAATTTTCTAGAGTATTCCTTGTGTATATAGGCTCCTATTTTATTTACACATTCATATTCTTCCTTACAATTTTTACGCACTTGATTATATATAAAATCTATCTTTTCTTTTGATGGTTCATTAGCCAGAAATCTTTGAGAAAAAGCCTTTAGATGCATTACAAATCTCATATAATAAAATGATTCTTTATTATATACAATAGAAAAGTGATAATGAACTATTTGTAAAATGGCATTCACAATTTTAGCACTTCTCTTGTTTCTATCACTATAAGGATTGTCTTGTTGTGCATTTATAAAATGGCCTGCTATATTACCAATTTCCTCTTCTGGTAGGTCTAGACCAAGAACCTCCTTAAAAACAGTAATCGCATATTTTCCTATATCATATTCTTTTGGATTAAATTCTTTAATTTCAAACAAATAGTAATTCTCAATCATTATACCTTCTTTAAAGCGTCTCACTGCAAAGGCGATGTGGTCAGTTAAAGCCAAGTATATATGGTTCATAAGTTTTAAATTATACTTTTCTATTCCATATGAGATTATCATTTGAGCTATACCAAAGTATTCTGCATCTATTTCTGATGCAAGTTGTACAATGCTCTTTTTTATATTTTCATCATGAAGAACGAAAGTTTTTTCTATATCTTCTTTATTTAACTCAGACCCAATCTTATAATTATGACCAATTCCTTTTCCCATCAATATTATTTCTTCGTCATTATCATCCTTTGCAAGTAGCAACGAATTATTTAATACCTTTGTAATGTACATACTAAAAACCTCAATATATTATATTTATTTTGTTATTCCATTACTCTTTATGACTTCTTTATACCAATAAAAACTATCTTTCTTTATTCTTTTTAAATCTAAGGTTTCATGGTCTGTTCTGTTTATGTAAACAAGTCCATAACGTTTGTTGAAACCTTGTGAAGAACTTAAAAGGTCTGTAAATGACCATAGACAATATCCCATCATTTCTACACCATCTTCAATAGCTAATTTACATGCATTTATATGAGTATTTAAATAATCTATACGATAGTCATCATGAATTTTACCATCTTCAAGGACATCTTTAGCTCCAAGACCATTCTCCGTTATTATAACAGGTAAGTGATACCTTTGCCAATATTCATTCAATGCAACTCTAAGTCCTGATGAATCTATTGATGCTCCATACTCTGAAGCCTTTAGATTAGGATTCATCGACATCTTAAATAATCCATACATACTAAAGTCAACTGTTCCTTCTCTTAGTCCAAATGGATGTTGTGAATCCTCAGGTAAGGCCTCTGCACAGTTTGTTCTATAATAATTTACAGCTATGAAATCCATTTTAGCTTTTTTAAGTACTTCTTTATCTTCATTTTCCATATGAGGAACTATATTTCTTTTCTCAAGATAATTCATATAATACCCTGGATACTCTCCATAATAATGCATATCAAGCATGTAGTACACTTTAAAGTTGTCATTCATTCTTGCTGCGTATACATCTTCTGGTTTAGATGTAAGAGGATATGTTACAGATGATGATACTGCTGCTCCAATCTTGCTTCCTTCTATCATTTCATGGCATGCATTAACTGCCAATGCATGAGCTAAACAAAGATTATAATCCATTTGAGCACGCATTTTATCTATCTTCCATGGGTCTGTTTCATTATATATATTAATTCTCTCTTCTACTCTAACTATTAAATTCTGTTCATTATGAGGTTGCCAATATTTCACTCTATCTCCAAAATGCTCAAAGCATACTTTGGCAAATCTTTCAAAGGCATAAACAGTCTCTCTACCTTCCCAACCATTATACTTCTCCACTAATGCAAAAGGTAGGTCAAAGTGATATAAAGTTACAAATGGCTCAATGTCACACTCTATTAATTTATCTATTACTTTATTATAAAAATCTATTCCCTTTTGGTTTATTTCTCCTTCCCCATCTGGAATTAGTCTTGCCCATGAAATTGAGAAACGATAAGTTTTCATTCCTAATTCTTTCATCAGTTCAATATCTTCTTCATAATTATGATAAAAATCTGATGCTACTTTAGTGTCTGCTTGCAAGTGAGACTTTTTAAAAGAATTGTAATCAGCCACTGTTTTTCCTTTATTATCTTTATCCCAAGCTCCTTCCACTTGAAATGCTGAAGATGATGCTCCCCATAAAAAATCTTTTGGAAATCCTGTATTCATAAGTGTCACTCCTTTTATATTAATGTTTTAATCGTTTTATTTGTTGCTTTATTGCACTAAGCTAATTTTTATAGTTCTAATCAATTTAATTATTAACTAATGAAATTATTTTATCATTTGTAGATACATGACTGGATTTACAAGAAATCACCTGTGCAAAATCAAATGTATTATTTACTATAACTGGTGTAGTTACATCATATCCAGCTTTTTTTATTTCATCTATATCGAAAGTTATCAGTTTAGAACCTTTTTTCACTAAATCTCCTTGATTAACATGTTTTACAAAGTGTTTTCCATTTAACTCTACTGTATTAATTCCAACATGTATCAACATTTCTGCTCCATTATCTAGCTTTAATCCTATTGCATGTAGTGTTGGAAATAAAGAAGCTACTTCACAATCAGTAGGAGCTATTATTACGCCTTTTGTAGGTAATACAGCTATACCTTCTCCCATAGCTTTTGATGCAAATACATCATCTTTTACTTCTGATAATTCTATACAATCTCCTTCCACAGGTGAAGTTATATCAACAATGCCCTCTTTTGTTTCTACTTTTATAGTAGAGCTATTTCCTTTAGAAGATTCTTCTAAATCTTCAAACCCAACCAGATAAGTTAAAATAGCTGAACCAAAAAATGCTATAGCACAACCTCCTAGATAACTTAAAAAACCTAACGTTCCTGCTTCAGCATATACAGGTATAGTTAAAACACCTTGGTTTGCGAATGCGTTACCATAAGAGCCACCCATTCCCATTATGCCACCTCCAATTGCACCACATATTACAGCACATACCATTGGTTTTT
Organism: Clostridioides sp. ES-S-0190-01; assembly: GCF_020658275.1. Lineage (NCBI taxonomy): Bacteria > Bacillati > Bacillota > Clostridia > Peptostreptococcales > Peptostreptococcaceae > Clostridioides > Clostridioides sp. ES-S-0190-01. Next base: position 59,210 of record NZ_JACVWA010000017.1, read on the forward strand.
TTAACCTAAGATTAGCTCCATATATTGCAGGCTCAGTTATACCAAATAGTGCCGTTATAGTTGCAGACATAGAGATTGTCTTTAATCCTTGATTTTTAGTTTTAAAGAATACACCTAGAGCAGCTCCTGCTTGCGAGAAGTTTGCGGCTCCTGCAAAAGCCAATAAATTCTGTCTTCCAGTTTGAGCAACATCACTTATACCTATTGGTAGTAGTGCTCTATGTGCACCAAATATAACTAATACGCACCATAATCCACCTATGAATGCTCCACACAATGCAGGGCTTAGTTCATAAATATACTTGTAAACAAAGTTTATAACATTTCCTATATATATCCCAATTGGTCCAAATAAAAACAATGTTGCAGGTAAGATTATAACTAATGATAAAGTTGGAACCATTATTATTTTAATTACTTCAGGTATATACTTTTCCAGTATTTTTTCAACATATGAAAGAGCCCATATAGCAATAATTATTGGAATAACAGATGATGTATATGTGGCCTTTGTTACTGCTAATCCTAAAAATCTAACTGTTTCTTCTCCTGCCATCAAAGCTGTAAAGGCTGGATAACAAAGTGTTGCCCCTAATACCATAGATATTATTTTATTTGCATTAAACACTTTAGCCGCAGTATATCCTAGTATGATAGGCATAAAATAGAATATAGAATCAGCCATAGCATTTAGAATAATATAACTTTGAGTCTCTTTTATATCTACACCATTTTTATTCATATAGTACATAGCAAGAACTGATAAAATACCTTTAATCATACCAACCCCTGCTATAGCAGGTATTGTAGGTGTAAATATTCCAGCTACAGCAGATAATATAGAGTTCATGATACCTTGTTTTTCTTCATTTCCATTTTTATTATCTATTTCACTTGATTGAGGTACCATTTTTACAATCTCATCATACACTTTTTTTACTTTATTACCAATTACAACTTGTATCTGACCCATACTCTCTACAACAGTTATTACTCCTTCAGTTCTGGCTAACTTATCCTTATTAACCTTAGAGGTAATTTTAACTTTGAATCTAAGTCTCGTCATACAGTGAGTAACTTCATTTATATTCTCTTTTCCACCTACATTTTGTAGAATTTCTTGAGCTACTTTTTTATAATCCATATATAAATCCTCCATCTTTAATTATAGGCTTTTTGTTTTTATGGCCAATTAAACAAAAAAATCGAACCAAATAAATAGATTATACCCATAGTACTATATAGGTAACCTATAAAAATTGATTCGATCTTGCCTGCATCACCAGTAACACGTCTACTGTAATATTCAAATTTGTTAACTTTATAGTAACATAAGCGTTTTCTTAATTCAACTATAAAATATAATTTTTCAACAAATAATTCTTATTGTTATATCGAAATTTATTTTTAAAATTTTAAAATACTTGATTTACTAAACAAAATGGTATATTATTTCCATTATAAACATACCATTTGGAGGATAATATGAAAAAAATATTTAATCAAAAATTACTTTTACTCTCTATTGTTGTATTTTTCTGGTTTTCACAATACGTATACATACCTTTTCAAAATCCATATTTAAGTATATGTCACGTATCTACAAACATGATTGGTATAATAATAGGCTCATATGGAATCTCACAATGCTTACTAAGACTTCCTATTGGGGTTTTTGCAGATTCTATAAACAAACATAAAATATTTATACTATGTGGAATTTTATTTGCTGGTTTGGCATCTCTTATAAGAGTTATTTCTCCTGGAGGAGAAGGATTTCTTATAGCTAATATCTTATCTGGAATAGCATCATCAACTTGGATTTCTTACATGGTTCACTACACTGATTTTTTTTCCATAGAACATCAACAAAAAGCTACAAGTACAATAATTTTGGTAAACAACCTAGGAATGTTAATTGGATTTGTCATGAGTACCTTATTTTATGAAAAATTAGGAATGGTAAATTTGTGTATTATGAGTGTAATATCTTCAATCATTGGTACACTTCTAGCCTTAAATGTAAAAAATCATCACTCAGGAAAAATAACCGAAAAAATCCCATTTAAAAATTATTTATCTATATGTAAAGACAAAAGACTTGTATTTTTTTCTTTTATGGCATTGATTCAACAAGGAATCCAAATGTCTACAACAATGTCATTTACTACTCAAATTCTTAAACAACTAGGCTCTAGTTCTACCATTATAGGCTTATCTTCTATATTTTACATGGTATGTGCTGTTGTATCTTCTGGATTTGCTTCTACTAAATTTTGTACAAAGCATGGACCAAAATTTTGGATTCCCTCAGTGTTTTTTTTGATTTCAGTTTATTGCTTTCTAGTTCCAACAGTAAAAAGTATTAATATAATATTTATGCTACAATCGTTACCAGGAATATCTACAGGTATACTTCTTTCTTACCTTACTAGTGAGTCTATGAAAAATATACCAAAATATCAAAAATCTACTGCAATGGGATTTTTTCAAGCAGTTTATGCTATAGGAATGTCTATATTTCCAATGCTAGTGGGTAAAATATCAGATTATATTTCAATACAATATGGTTATTTTACTTTAGCTTTTATTGCTATAATTGCTTCCATATTATCTTATACATACTATAAAAAATTAAATTTACCTCTTAATTGTGATATAATACACTCATAAAAAATTATATGTTTAGGAGTTTTTATGACAAATTTAAGTGCCACTGAACAAATTATTGATTATATTAAAGTAAATATTCTAAATGGAAATTTTAAAATTAATAGTAAATTGCCAAGTGAAAGAAAGATTGCTGAACTATTTAATATAAGTAGAATTCCTGTAAGGAATGCTATAGACAAACTTTGTAAAGAAGGAATACTTAGGTCTATTCCCTATTCAAGCCCCATAGTTGAAGGATTTAAAAAAGTTGACCTTTTTTCTGATAATGAAGTTTATAAAAATCATAATATACAAGAATTTTACGTTGAATCTTTAAGAGCAAGACAACTTATAGAAAGTGAAGCTACTAAGTTAGCCATTTTAAATGCTACTTCTGAAGAACTTCAGAGAATAAGATATGCTTACTTGAAATCTGTAGAAGAACTAGACAAAGTTTCACAAGGCTTAATAGAAGAATGTTATGACGCTGACCTGCAATTTCACAAAGAAATAATTTTAGCTTCTCATAATCCAATTTTTATAAAGTATTATGAACTAATACCTAAAACTGTGTCTTCTAATCAACACTTTGGCTTTAAATATAGAAATTCACTACAAGATATGATTAGTCATCACCATGAGATAATGATGGCTTTTGATAGTAAAGATGCTAATTTGGGTTATACATCAATGTATAACCATTTAGAGGGAGTTATTCAGTTATTTCAGCGTGATTAAACTTCTATTTGTAGGTCTTATAGTTAAACTCGTGAGAATTATAGGTCTAATAGTTAAGACTTATGAGAACTAAATATTTATAATATGTACTATAAAGAGCTTATTTTAATATACTACTAAATATAGTGTCCAAATAAGCTCTGTTTTACTATTCATAGATTATTTTATTAAGTATTATAATTAATATTAGATTGTATATAATCGTTACTTAAAAATAAAATTGACTGTAATATAAACAATTATAAAGCATTATTTGGCAGCCTTCTTTTTTCCTAGTTTAGGTATTTTTAATGATTATCATATCATTTCTTTAATTATGCATATAAAAAACAGCAAATCATGAGAATTTACTGTTTTATATTTTGATATTTAGAATTACTTAGTTTGATATTCAAACTTACTTAATTTGATATTGAGATTTACTTAATCAGCCATAATTTAGCCTTGTAAAATTTGATTAACATCATCAATAGTTATATCCATTCTTGTAGCTATTTCAGTAAGATTCATACCTTGTTCTTGGAATCTATTAACTACTGATTTCATAGACTCACCTATTTCAATTAAATGATTATCCAAGTCATAAATTCGAACTACCTTTTGCCCCCATGGTGCTTCTTCTACATCACGAAGTAAGGTAACATCATTTCTTGCATTTAGTTTTGATAGAAACTCTTCAAAAGACTCTGCTTCAAAGAATATTTCACAATTATTCTCTTTGTCTTTCATATCTTCTTTCGAGATTCCTGTCAACCAATCAAAATCTTGTTGCAATGACAATCCACCCTCAAATACAATGTTTTTTCCATAGTCAACAATAACTTTTAAATCAAATAATTCTTCATAGAATTTACGAGCAATTTGAATATCTTTTACTGCAAATAAACAACCTGCATATTTCATAAGTTACCTCCATCAACATTAGTAAATAGATTATAACATTAGTACTAGAAAAAAATATTGTAAAAAATGGACATGTTTTCGTCATTTTTAAGTCAATAAATATAAGTGTTCTCAGTAAATGTAAGTTCTCTAAATAATAGTAATATACAAAATAAACACTACTTTATAAGCGAATGGATACAAAAGTGCCATCCTGAGTTTCCACATGAACAATCTCAAGTCCCTTGTACTGCTTAAGAACAGACTGACATTCTCGAACGAGTTCCTGTAGAAATTTTTTGTTAATGACTTCCTGATATGGCTCTGGAAGTGATTTTTTAATCTCTTCAATAACCGATTCTGGCAACAAAAGAACTGCAGTATTTGCTAGAAACAATGGTATGGGTAGCCACAAATTTGTTTCTTTTGAGCGGACAATAATGCGCATAAACCTATTCTCCTAGTATTATTTTATAAAAACTTTAACTGTAGTGCCATCAGCAGAGTCAACCTCTATGATATTGCCAAGTGTTTCATTATCCAGACATTCAAGAATAGAGGTAGTAAGAGCATCTAGGTCTATACCTTGCAAATCTTCACTCTTAATTGGCAACTTACCTGTCATTTTCAACACTTGACGTATAATCTTTACAGGAAGTTGCACATTTACTTTATCACCATCTGGAGTGTCCACAATAATCTTCAACATCTTATTTTCATATGAAGTACTGCTTTGTTTAGTAAAAGCTTGACTATCAAAGTCTTCTGAATAATTCGTATACTCCTCTTGAGATGTAGTTTTATCTAATGCATCAATCAAGTCAATTGCCTCTTTGGCAGAAAGCTTTCCCTCCTCTACCATTGTTAAAATCCTCATTTTTTCATCCATATTATTTTCCTCATTTCTGCTCTTCTGTATCCATTCCAACAGAAATAGCCTCATATTTTGGTCACTACTCCTGACTACTGTCAGAAATAGAGATAGAGCTTCATTTATTTTCTTTTATTTGTTCTAATGCCTCTGCTGGAGTGATTTCTCCTTTTTCCAGTGCATCTAAAATCTCCTTTTTATGTGAATCAGAAGAAGATGTCACATTAGATTTTCCGTCTAGTTTTTGGATAATATCATCTAACCTAGAACGAACAGTTGGATAAGAAATCTTTAGTTCTTTTTCCACTTCTTTTATATTACCACGACATTTTAAAAATGTTTCTGCAAAGAATAAATCATCTGCAGATAGATAGTCAAATGCACTGAGGCAGAAATCATTTTCAATCACTGTATCACAGTTTTCACATTGTAGCTTGACAACTTTAAGTTTTCTTCCGCAGACAGGACAGCGGCTGATAACTTGATACATCACATCACCTTCTTTCTATCTAATGTTTATAATATAAATCAAAAAATTAATAAAGTCAATATATACATTAAAATAATTAATATTTATATTAAAATAATTAATACATATCTAAAATCAGCAATAGATATATCAAGAATAGTAGATGTACCAATTGAGGAACTATTCATTTTCGATTAATTTTTGTATCATTGATAATATGTTTTAAATACACATTAGAAAATGGCTACTTTGATTTTATTTCAGATCCACCATTTTACTAACACCTATATTTAAGATGAAACATTTCTATTCCTAAACAAAGGTTTTTAACTACTAAACAGTTGTTCACAGAATGTTGATTTATATAACCTGATGTTTGTTATAAGCCCGTATAGCAAGAAGAAGAAATACAGGAATTTCAATTATTGATGCCACTATTATGACATAGGGTAACCAGATGCTTGCCTGTCCAATATGCAGATAATTAAAGCTAGTCAATTGGTACAGTAAACTATTTTGCATACCTATTCCTGCTGATGGTAAGATAAAAGTAAGCCAATTGGCTCCAGCCGAATACGTAAATATTGGAAGTAAACATGTTACAATAGCAATTAGGATAACAGAGAGTGAATCCTTGCATTTAGCTGATAAAAACAGTGTGAAACTGACAGTTGCCAGCAGTGAAATAAGCCCTCCTATTGCCAAAGTAATCTGAAGCTGCCCTAAATTAAGTGCAGGCAGACTGATAACTGAAAATAGCATCTGCATAGATGTTTTCATACACTCAGTTCCAAATGCTAGATTTGAAATTGTCAAATGAATTGAAATACATATGACAAATGCTACAGTAAAAATAGTAAGTGCAGCCATAATCTTTGCAATTGCCAATCGAGAATGTCCATGTTTTGTACAGCGCAAAATACTATCTGAACCCGTTTGGTATTCATTAGAAAACGTAGGGGTCACAGCCGCTGTACAAAGAATGACTAGGAGAAAAATAAATAGAATAATATAATCAAATGCATCTCTTGAATATCCAGTATAAAGCTGAAAAGGCGTATTTACTTCTACATATTCTTGTATCGCATGTTTCTGTGCGGTTGGATATTTCTTTTGCTCCATCTGCATGATATCTTTAAGATGTTGCGTAGTCTGCTCATAAAAACCATCTAATTTATTAGGAGAAATATCCATTAAGCTTATTCCCTGACCAGTCTTTGGATTAGAATAGGCTTCTGGCAGTCTTGCCAATAGAGATTGAATGGGAAATACCTTTTTTATATAAATATCTGTAGGGAATTCACCACTACTAAGGCTGTCTTCTCCATATGGCAAAACTGCACTTTGATAGATATTCAAAGCTTCTTTGAGTTTTTCCATAGTAACTTCTCCATTATTTTCAGAGCGAAGTGATTTTTTATAGGCAATTGCTTCCAGACCATTTAATTCTGCTACCTTGTTGCCGTTTTTATCATATTGATTGATGTCCTCATACAATACCGGAAGCCAAGCCATCACAACAGACATGAATAGTGAAATAAGTAATAAAATGATAGAACGACGTGATTTCAACACACGTTTTATTTCAAGACGATAAATACGAATCATTTACTTTCCCTCCTCACTTATTTCCTCTTGCGGAAATAACCATAAATATAAGTCCTCCAAACGGGGCGAAGCCATTATTGAGTCACTTGTTTTGGCTTCATCTGCCAAATAACGAACTGATACCTGATTATTACCTTCACTACGTTGATTAATAATACGAAGCTGCATTTCATACATAGGCATCTTTTAAGCAGGTATGATACAATTCCAAACTTTACCTGTAACTTGTTTGACCAATTCATCTGTTGTCCCTACATCAAGAATTCTTCCTGATTTCATAATGGCATTTTGAGTAGCAATATACTCAATATCAGATACGATATGAGTTGAAATAAGGACAATCCTGTCATGAGAGAACTCTGAAATAAAGTTTCGGAAACGAACTCGCTCTCCAGGGTCAAGTCCAGCTGTTGGTTCATCCATTATTAGAAGTTTCGGGTCATTTAACATTGCTTGTGCAATTCCCACTCGACGTTTCATTCCACCAGATAACTTGATAATTTTTTTATTTTTGACATCAGTCAAGGTAAGTGTATGCAGCAGACTGTCAATCTTTTTTCTTGTTTCTCTAGCAGGAACGTCCTTTAATGCAGACACATACTCCAAATAGTCCTTTACTGTAAAATCTTGAAAGAAGCCAAAATCCTGTGGCAAGAAACCAAATAGATTTCTGTATTCTTCTCCCATTGAATGAATATCCTTACCATCAAAAACAATTTTTCCACTAGTTGGTTTTAGAATATTCGCAATCATTTTCATAAACGTAGTCTTACCAGCACCATTAGCTCCAAGAAGCCCACACACACCAGGTGTAAGATTTAAACAAACATCATCAACTGCGGTTTTATTCTTAAAATTTTTTTTAAGATTTGTAATTGTTAATTCCATGTCTTTTCTCCTTTTTTATAATACAAAGACAAACGTCCTTGTTCAGTTTTATTTTACTAAACAAGGACGTTTTAAACTTTAATATTAACAGGATAAATTCCTAAGAAAATCCTAATATCCAATTAATGTTTTCCTAAGACTGAATTGGAAGTAATACAGTAAAAATAATCCTATCATTTTCACTTTGAGCCAAAATTTCTCCACCATGTAAAAGAATAATTTCATTGGCAATAGAAAGCCCAAGACCTGCACCACCACTGTCCGATTTACGAGCATCATCTAAACGGTTAAATTTTTCAAAAATTGTAGATAATTGTTCTGGTGGAATAGTATGTCCTTGGTTTTCAAATTTAATTTTAATCTTATCCTGTTCCTTTTTAACGTAAATAAGAATTTCTGTATTAGGATAACTGTATGCAACAGCATTTTTGAGCATGTTGTTAAACACTCTAGCTAGTTTCTCAGAATCAGCATAAACCATCAAATTCTCATTTGCGTTGAGTATAACAGAATTTCCTTTAGCAGATAATACAGGATAAAACTCATCAATGAGTTGCACAAATATATAGTATAAATCTACATTTGTTTTTGTTAGTTGAATTTGCTGTGTATTGTACCTTGTGATTTCAAAAAATTCATCAATGAGCTTTTCCAGACGCATAGACTTCTTCAAAGCAATTCCAACATATTTTGCTTTCTGTTCTATAGGCATGTCAGGTGCTTCATCCAGCAGACTTAAATAACCTATTACAGAGGTAAGAGGTGTGCGAATATCATGAGCTAAATACATGACTAATTCATTCTTTTTGTTTTCAGCTTCTTTTACAGCTTGCTGGCTAAGTAGAACAGCCATTTTTATTTGGTTCATCTGCTTTTCCATATCTTTGAGTGGTTCAGATAATTCAATGGTGCTGTCATTTAGTTGATATATTACTTTAGTGGCATTCATAACTTCCTGCAAATATCCCCATGGTTTTTTCCAGTAATGATAAAAAATACAGAAAAAACCTATAATCAAATATAGAAAATAAATTAAGTCAATTCTAAGATGTAGCCACGGAAAAAATGTGTTTGAAAATCTACTGAATCCATAATCGAATAATATTACCAAAATATACCCAGCTAAGGTATATATAATTAAGCTTATAAATAGTTTCATACATAATTTCTTTTCTGTACCAATATTTGTCATTGCTATCACCTCCATATCTATACATTTATTAATTGGATAACAGAAGAACTGTCATCAGTGCTAAAAAAAGAACTGCAAAGATTCCAGCTAGAGTTGAAATTACTATATCTGTTTTTTGCTTATTTTTTAGTATTTTCAGCAGTAATGCATATAGACCAATACCAATTATTCCACCAAACATATTGGTGATTAAGTCTGTAATATCTGTACTTCCGATAGCAAGAATATACTGAATCATTTCAAGGATAAAACTGCTTCCAAAAATAATAAGAACTTTATTTTGTAGTTTCATTCTTGATGACAACATGGAAAGTAAAACTCCGAAAGGAATAAAAATTAAAATATTATCTCTCACTTCCTCAAAATGAAACTGTTCTCCAACAGAAGTAGAGTAATGAAATGGAATCAAGTTGATACTCCTTGTGTAACCTATATCGCTTATTCTGAATTGTAGTTTAAACAATATAATCCATACTAATAAAATTAAATAAAGTATGAATAATACACAACTAATTATTTTTAAATGTTTCTTTTTTTTATTCATAGCGTAATTTTTCCTCTCCTCATAGTGAGTTGTAGTTAAATTTTATAACCGACTCCCCATATAGTTTTGATATATTTAGGTTTTTCAATAGTATCACCCATTTTTTCACGCAAATGTCGTATATGAACAGTGATTGTATTGTTACTTTTGCTATAATACTCATCTTGCCATATTTTATAAAATAATTCCTCTGAACTAACAACAGTTCCCTTGTTCTGTAGCAAAATACAAAGTATGGAATACTCCGTTGGTGTAAGTGAAATAGGATTTCCGTCAATTAGACAATCATATGTCTTAGTATTAATTTCTAAACCTAAATAACATAAAACAGAACTTGTATCAGATTCTTCTTGTATATGATTGTATTTTTTATATCTACGCAGCTGTGCCTTTACTCTAGCAATTAATTCAAGGGGACGAAAAGGTTTTGTGACATAATCGTCAGCTCCTAAAGTTAATCCTGTGATTTTGTCAGTTTCCTCATCTTTTGCAGTTAGCATAATAACTGGAAAATTGTACTTCTCACGTATTTTTCGACAAATATCAAATCCATTTACATCAGGCATCATAATACCCAAAATAGCAAGGTCAAGCTCTGTATTTTCTATACAAGCAAGAGCTTCCTTAGCTGAATAATACTTAAATACGATATAGTTTTCATTTTGCAGATAGACCTCTATTAAGTCCGCTATATCATGTTCATCATCTACTACAAGAATTTTATCATTCATAACTTTTTTCCTCCTTTCGCGCATATACAAGATATTTTATTATTGTATCAAAAGAATCTTTACTATTTATGATTTCCTGCATAAGAAATTATTAAGAATTTCCTAACTCTACAATTTTTTACGATTATCTTTCGGTTTTTCTGCTTCTTTTTATATCCACCAGATACGACTAAAATGTATAATACTTGGTATTCATTTTCTTTACAAAGTTTTTGTACCCTGCGCTCTGAAATCCTCCGAGAAAAGGAGTACCATTTTCACAGTACTCCTTTGATTCTCCATCTTTATTTCGTTGTATCCTCACACTCTATATCAACACCACAGAAACATTGATATAGTTTTTAATGACCTTATTTCTGATTTTATCAGCATCACCTGTGAAGACGATATACTTGCAAAATTGCCTAAAACATAGAATTTCTACATATCAACTCGTTGTATCAATACTAAAGTCTCGCAATATAGAGTTTCTTGAAACGTTGAAACTATTGCATATTTCTTGAAACTATCTAACCTATCTTATTTTTACAGTAATTGAAACTACTGCACTGTATAATACTATATTAAACTTTTTAATAAAAAACAAGTTATTTTGAAACGGTGGCAAAATGGTGGCAAAACATAATTTGCCACCATTTTTTATTCCTCATCTTTTAAGTTTCTAAACTCTTCTTTGTAATCTTTTTAATACTGTAAATGTAGTAGTATCTTTCCATTTATATTTTTCTTCCATAGCTTCAACAATTTCTCTTGATGTTAATATTCTATCTGATTCCCAAATATATCTCATAACTTTTAACTCTGCTTCTGGTAATTTACTAATTTTCATATTATATACCCCTCCATTACCAACTTATGTATAAATAAATTCTATCTCAATAAAGTTTTCAAAACAAGAGAATTTATCCAAATACTCTCATCCAAAATTTACCATATTATTCTTTTAAGTTTTTATAATACTCTTCTAGTGAATCTAACTTTTCTTTACTTACGGTTTTATGTGTAGTAGTAAGTGAACGCATTATTTTTCTACTTTTACTAGATTTTAGTACTTTTTTCTTAAAAGCGTAATATTCTTTGTTATCTATTATTATTTTATAATGAGATTGAAACTTTATAATATCTCTAACCAAATAACCTTTGTCAACCAATCTTTTTAGTAGTGTTTTTATTGTACTTTTATGCCATACATACATCTGTTTTATATCTTTTACAATTTCTTTTTTAGACATTTCAGAATCTTTTTTCCATAAATACTCCATTACTATTAGTTCGGCTCTTAATAATTTTTCTATTAACATTTCTTCTTCCATCTTAATGTCGCTCCCTCGTTCAGTCTAACTTAAACTAATAATAGAAGCTTTTTAATACAAAAACTACAGGTAAAATTTTACATATATTCTACTATTTTAGTTTGTTTTTATATATAAAAAATACTATTCATATTTATAAACTTATTCAATTTTCAAACACATATGTTGAATAATAACTAATTACATTGTATTATTAAATTGTAGAATAAAACTAAATAGGCAAAACTAGAGAAATTTAGTGACGCAAAGCTATAGGGGCTAAGACTTGTAAAATATCTTATAAGTTATGTCAGCCAGTTGCCAAAAAGATATTGTTCTTTTTGTTTTTATGAAAGTTTTTTAGGGGGATAATAATATATGTTTAGAGATAAAATGGATAGATGTACACACATGTTGACTGCATATATTGGTAGTTCATATGATTATTGTGATTTTATAGATACACAGTTAGATGATTTTATATTAGAGTATGGAGAAAATGTAGTAGAAAATTGCTTACATCAAGTGATGGTATTGGTAAGTAAGTATAATTAAATAGATTTTGTTTTCTAGAGAACCCTTTTTAGTTTTATCTACATTTCTATTAATATATACCAATATAAAACGCTCAAATATATTTTTAATATTAAGAATAACCAAAAATGTTAACTAAAAAATATAATTAAGTAGACATTTCTATTAATCTATGATACAATAGTATTTGTGTTAATACACAATTAAATCAAGTATATCTTGATATAGGTTAATAGGAGTATTTTTAATGAATAATGGAATAGTGAAATGGTTTAATAATGAAAAAGGATTTGGTTTTATATCAATAGAAGGTGGAGATGATGTATTTGCTCATTTCTCAGCTATACAAACTTCAGGATTTAAATCATTAGAAGAAGGTCAACAAGTAAGCTTTGATATAGTTAAAGGTGCTAGAGGTCCTCAAGCAGAAAATATAACTATATTATAATATATAGATTTTTCGGGAAAGACTCTTTTAGGGTCTTTTTTTATTGCTAGTATATATAAGATAATTATTGATGAAAAAAACAAGGTTATTTGGAGAAATGAAAAAAGCACTCCCCAACATGAGAGTGCTTAATTGCAGCTATAGAAGTGTATTGGTAGTACACTTCTATTTTTTTATTATATCACATAAAAGTAACTGTATTAATAAAATTTACATTTTACAGACACAGTTACTTTAATTTAATCTATTTATCTTCCTCTTTTAATGTCGGATTTAAAAATACTGCACCATGATTGTATTGCTTGTCCTCAACAATTACATAAACACGATTTGTATTTCTTGAGGATGTTATTTTAAGTTCTAAATTAATATTATCAGTTGGCAACACTTCAACTTCATAATTATCTACATTGTTGTTTGTGATATTATTGAATGTATTACCATGGCGTTCAAAAAAAACCTCGCCAACTATTACAAAATATACATCTTCTTTTTTACTATTTTCAACCTCTATAGTATTTTGTTGAGTTATATTTAGTCTCATTTTGTGACTCCTCACTAGATTAATATTTTTTATTATCTGTGTGTATGTGTATAATTATGTATCTCATTAATATGAGTAATTATTGCTTTATTGTTTTCTTCGCAAGATAGAGGTTTAAAAACAACAATCTCTGCTAAAAAACTTCTTGGATTTTTGGTAACTAAAGTAGCATTACAAATAAAGCTATAATTCATCCCAGCTACAATTTGAGTAGAAACAATAAGCGGTTCATAATCAACACCTTTTAACATTCCTATAGCCTCGTTAAATATTTCTAAATTTTCTTTTTCTACTACTTTAAAATCTGACCATCCACCACACAAAGTATTCATAAAAAACCTCCTAATATGTATATTCGACTTATATTCATAATAATATTAATATTCATAATTTTCAATACTTTTGTATAACTAGTCATTGAAAAGGCATAAGTGGACAAATAGATGCTATTTATATAAAAAAACAACAAAAATATTTATATTTTTTATTTGATGAATTACTTACAAGAACTCTAATATATGTAATATTTTTATATTTACCCTCATATAGGAAACACTCTCATTATAAATGTAAAATATTATGTTATTTTCTTAAGTATAAAATAACAACAGTTAATTAATCTGTAGTTATTTTGTACTTGCAATTCCCAAACAATCTAAATATCGCTTGTTAGTTTCTGATTCTAATTTACGTATTAAATATGAACCTTGAAGCGCAAAAATTTGTTTACCTGCAAGTGGTTCTAGAGTAAAAGTCCCATATGATTTAAACATAGTTTCACACCCTGCTGTTATCGTTTTTCCTTTTTTGGTTAAAAAAGTTATTTTTCCGATTGTTCTAGTTGGTGAATTAGGATACGGTTCTCCACCTTCATATAATCCTACTGAACCACTTATCTTAATTATATAGTCATCAGCATCTAAAACCATAGATGTTTCATTTCCTCCTAATGCTTCTCCGTGTACTGGCGTCTTATATTTTCCATCATATACAAATTGTATAGAATCAGCTATATAAGCTCCTCTAAGTATAATTTTTGTTACTCTATTTTTATTTTTAGCAAATTGGGTATCATCAAAAGTTTTAAATTCACAATATTTACTACACATTTCTTCTAACAGTACTTCTTTTTCCTCTAAAAAGTCAATTACATAGTCTACATGTTTTTTTGCAACCAAATTAAAATAATAATAATCTGTCTTTTCTTTATTAGAAGATTTTATAAATTCATTTTTCCATTTATTCTTATCAAATTTATCTAAAGAACTATATCCTAAAGCTTTTATTGCTTTTTCCCATGCATCTGACTGGTCATCTTTTCTAGTTATTATTACTTTTGTAACTTCTGTTTTCTGATTTTCTGTTAAACTCTCATATTGATTTAGACTAAAATCAGTACCATTCTTAATACACTTTAGTGCATATACCATTTGACAAAATGCTTTAAAGAAATTATCTTGATTATTTTTTTGTATCTTCACTTTATCATCAGTACAACTCCAATTTGGAATATATCTGTAATTAAGATATCCATAATCTGGTATATGACCCATTCTTCCATGCCCAAGATATGCAATTCCTTCATATCCACCAACATCAGGAGTTCCTGTGAAATTAATAGAATGCCAACCATTATTACGATACTCTTCTGCTTTAGTCCATTTAGTTTCTTCTATGTATTTGCTCTCTTCAGCAATAAATTCTTTAACGTCATTAATATACCATTCTGGCTTACCAATAAAATACATATGTGCCCATGTATCAGCAAGTACATGCATTCTCATACCAATAAATTGTAACTTATATTCTTCAGTATTATGAAAATAGATTAGGTCATTTATAATAGCTGACACAGTTTCACTATTTAGCAAACACATCAATCTAAATTTCTGTTCATCTCCATCTTTAAACTTCCAGTTTGTTGTAAGACCTTTGCTTTCCTTAACACCATTATAGTTGTATTGTTTATTTAAATTCCCAGGTAAAAAATGAAATGGTATCCACACTATCTTTATTTAATTCAAACTGTCAATATTCCATTTATAACCCCATGAAGTAAAATCTGCATAATATTTTTCAAATTCTGAATTAGTCTGTATTGTAGGAAATGTAAAGTTTACATCATCAAGAATCATACTTTTACTCGATTCATCTACATATTGTGCAGCATAAGCGATTGTATTTGACTCATTATCATCATAACCTGTTATCTTGGCTGCAAGATATGTCCCATAATAATGAAAATCTAAATTCATAAAATCACCTCTTAATTTTATTTTTAAAAATAAATCTATGTAAATTTATTTATATAGATTTACCTTCAACAATATACAAAATATTATAAATATTCAATACTTTTTTGCATAACTGGTCATTAAAAGCGTATAAATAGCCAAAAACATATTCTTATAATTTTAATAAATACATTTATAATAAAAGCAGATAAAAAGAACTTTGATATACATTCTTTTTATCCTCACACATGTTTAAATAAATATTTAAAACTTACAATATTTCTTTTACAAACTCTCTAGCCTTATCCATTGTAGACCACACATCATTGTCATATATCTGAGTAAACTTTTCTCCTGTGGTCTTACTCATTTCTTTCATCTTATTGCAAGTTACTCCACCAATTACATGCAAATTTTGTGTTTGATGCGGCTTATAGTCTTTTATGTCTACTACTAAATAACTTTCTTTTGACCTCTTGTAATATAGTCCTAAGATGTCTGCTGATACCTTATCATCACCACTGTACACTATTGTGTGTTTATACATTTTGCCCACCTCTACATTATTTATAGTTTTATTCAATACGCCTTCTACAATTAATTTGGCCATTCCTTCATCCCCAAGTTTCTTAGCCTTCTCATAATCCTCTTTATTGTCACAGAAGAAACTTTCAATTAATATGGCTGTAGGCTTGGAGCTATTTAAAATATATAATCCTTTGTCTAATTTAGCACCTCTATTTTTGAATACTGTGCCTAGTTTCTTACATATTCTAGTTGCATACTCTAGACCTTTATTACTATAATATAGCACCTCTGAACCTTTTCCTTGACCATTACTTGCATTTAGATGTAACTCTATGAGTAAGTCATATCCCACATTTTATACGACTTTTCTTCTGTTTTAGTTTTAAACTGCTTTTCGGGGCAGATTATTACATCCACCTTATGTCCTTCTTTTCTGAATGTATCTGCTAATATTGGTGCAAGAGATTTATTATATTGATACTCGTTAACTACTCCATCAGCAGAAGTACATGCGCCACTTTTTAAAATACTGTGTCCTACTGTAATACATATTTTCATTATTTATTTTCCTCCTAAAAATATTCCTTTCTGTATTGCAAATATAAAGAACCCTACAAGTGTTGTAATCATTGTCCCAATCAACCACTTTAACATACTTGTAAGTGAGTTTAAGTTCTCACATAATGCTTTTAACTCTGCTTTAGATTCTATATTCGCTATCTTTAATTCGTCTATTTCTTCACCATGTTTATTTATTCTTGTTTCATGTCTTTTTAAATCTGCGTTGAAAAGTTCTTCATTCATGTAAGCCTCTTTATTTTTTATATAAAAAAAAGACTTAGGTTTAATTAAGTCCTTTTTTAATATCACTGGTTCTTCATTGCTTAAATTGACTGGCATATCTTTATTACTAGTTCTTTAGTTGCTAGATTTATAGACTCTATATACTACTTACTTATGTGATATTTATGGTAAAAAAGAAATGGAGAAAAGAAATAAGAAAAATTTATGCTAGTTAAAATACAATGAACAATTCAAATATATATTTTTTAGAATATATTTAATTGATCTAATATAGTTAGAGTATTTAATTTTGAGAGGAGAAAAAATTATGAAAGGTGGAATAAGAAAACGTGGTGAAAAATGGTATTATTACTTTGACTTAGGGACTATTAATGGTAAAAGAAAAAAGATAGAAAGAGTTGGTGGCAAAACTAAAAAAGAAGCCGAAAAAGCGTTAAGAGATGCTCTAAGCGAGTTTGAAAATGAAGGTCAATTATTTCAGATAATGAAATGAGCTTCTCTGACTTCTTAGATTTTTGGTACAAAGAATATGTTTTATTAAATTGTAAATATGGTACACAAAAAAACTATGGAAAAATTATAAAAAATCATTTAAAACAGGATTTAGGAAAATACAAACTAAAAAATCTTAATCCTGCTAAATTGCAGAAATTTTTAAATGATAAGTCAAAATTTGGTCTTAGCAAAAATTCTATCAATAATTTTTATGTTGTTTTAAGTGGAGCTCTAAAATCAGCCGTATATCCATTTAAATTTATAAAAGAAAATCCTATGCAATACGTACATATGCCTAAAATGCAAGAAAATAAAAAAAATGATTTAAAAATTATAAGTTTAAAAGATTTTAATAAAATCTTAGAAAGATTCCCACAAGGCTCTAGTTTCTACATTCCTTTACAAATAGCATTTAATACTGGAATGCGTGGTGGCGAAGTAATGGGTGAGCATGTAACAACAAACAGTTTAAAATATTTGAGCAGAGTCGTGAATTACGAACTTGGCATAGATTTTAATTTTCATAGTTTAAGACATACACATGCTACTATGTTATTGGAAAACGGGGCTAATATAAAAGATATACAACATAGATTAGGACATGCTAAAATAGCTACTACTATGGATACATATTCTCATGTTACTAACAAGATGAGAAATCAAACTGTAGATATTTTTGAAGGTATTGTAGAATAAATTTGCCACCGAAATAGAATTACGGTGGCAAATCGGTGGCAAATCCACCTTTATAACATCATATAAACAGCTATAACCCTGTTATTCTCTAATAAGTTTAACTACAGTCTCGCAATGAGGTGTATTTGGGAACATATCCATACACTTAACCAATTTAATCTCATAACCATAACTCTTAAAATCAACCAAATCAACAACCAAAGACTTAGGATTACAAGAAATATAAACAATCTCCTCCGCACCAAATCCACAAATATCCCTAATAGCATCCTTATGAATCCCTGGTCTAGGAGGGTCAACAATAATTAAATCAGGCTTATCCTTTAAATCTTTAACAACCTTAGCAACATCTCCAGCAATAAACTCACAATTAGTAAGTCCATTTAACTTGGCATTCTCATTAGCCGCAGCAACAGCTTCCTCAACTATTTCAATGCCATACACCTTCTTAGCTGCACCAGCCATAACCTGTCCAATAGAGCCAGTCCCACTATATAAATCAAATACAACCTTATCATTGTAATTTCCAATAAAATCTCTGGCAATACTATAAAGAACCTCTGCTCCTTTAGTATTGGTTTGGAAAAATGAAAATGGAGAAATCTTAAATTTAAGCCCTAAAATTTCCTCTTGTATATAATCTCTTCCATATAAAACTCTTAACTCATCACATTGAACAGCATCTGCTAGACCATCATTAATAGTGTGAAGTACACCTACCAACTCAGCTTTTAAATTAAGTTCTAAAAGCATGTCCTTAAATTCATTCATATTAAAATCTTCCTGAGAAGAAGTAACTATATTAACCATAATCTCATTAGTATAAATCCCTTTTCTAACTACAAGATGTCTTAAATATCCCTTGTGATTCATTGTTCTATAATAAGGAAGATTTTTTTCATTGAAAAATTCTACACTAGATACTAATACTTTTGAGAAGTCTTCATCAACTAACATACATTCTTCAACAGTTTGTATATCTATATGCTTTCCTTTTTTATGAAGTCCTAATGTTAAAGGTCCATTTTTTACTTCATCTCCAAAAGTATATTCCATTTTATTTCTATAGTACTTGTTTTCAGGACTTCCTTCTATTCCCAAAAACTGAAACCCAAATAAGTCTTGCTTTAAAAATAAATCCATAACTTGTTTTTCTTTTATTTCTAATTGCTTTTCATATGGCACTGATAGTAATGTACATCCTCCACATTCTCTAAAGTGCTTACAAGGTGTTTCGGTTTCAAGAGGTGAATATTCAAGTAACTCCATCATCTTAACTTCTGCTTTTTTGCTTCTAACTTTTTTAACAGCAGCTTTTACCTTTTGACCACTTATTCCGCCCTTCATATGGATAACTCTATCTCCAACTTGGCTTAAGGATGTGCCTCCAAACTCCATTTTATCTACTTCAAATTCTATAATATCCTTTTTCTTCACAAATTCTCCTCCAATTTACTATAGTATCTTTATTATCTTTCTTCAATCAATTTTACTTCTTCATCTGTTAACTCTCTATATTCGCCTAACTCTAAGCTTTCATCCAACTTTAAATTACCCATAGACAATCTTTTTAAGTATACTACTTTTTTATCTACGCTTTCAAACATTCTTTTAACTTGGTGAAATTTACCTTCATGTATTGTAAGTTCTATCTCTGATTCCTCATCACTCTTTAATATTTTTAACTGAGATGCCATAGTTTTGTACCCATCATCAAGTACTACTCCTTCTGCAAAAGCTTCTACATCTTTTTCAGTCACTATCCCATCAATTTTTGCATAATAAGTCTTAGGCACATGCTTCTTAGGCGATAAAACTCTGTGAGAAAGCTTCCCATCATTAGTTAGAACTAACAATCCCTCTGTGTCTTTGTCTAATCTTCCAACAGGGAATGGCTCAAATGCTAAGTATGATACATCAATCAAATCTAAAACTGTTGGGTCGTATTTATCTGTAGTTGCTGATATATATCCATCTGGTTTATTCATCATTAAATATATATATTCTCTATAGAAAACTTCTTCTCCATTGAATAATATTTCATCGTTTTCAGTATCCACTTGAGTCCCTGGGTTTGAAACTTCACTTCCATTTACTACTACAGAACCTTGCTTACAATATTTCTTTATCTCACTTCTACTTCCATAACCTAAGTTTGAAAGAATTTTATCTATACGTTGCTTCTTAGCCATTAAAAATGTTCTCCATTCTCATAATATTTTTCTTTTTCAAATAATGTAAATGCTAAATCCATACTTTCAACATCTAAATTATTTCTTATACTATCAGTTATTATTCTTGCTACTGTATCTTGTACTTCTTGTCCTCTATCAAACCATGCTATCTCAACAAAAGGATACACTTCTGCTATTTTACCATCTCTTATTGCAACTGATTTTATACATTCTATCTCAAAGTAATCTCTTGGACATTTTACAGCTTCAACTAAAGCATCTATCATTTTTTCACTTATTTTACATATATCATTTTCATGAATTCCTCTTATCTTTATCTGTGGCATATTGACTCCTTTATTTAACCCTTCTTTATTTTAATTCTTCCTAAATTGTTGCTATTCTTTATTATTCTGCCTAATCCTATTATCTTCTATTTAACATTATACTTGTAATTTATAGTTATTACAATTTACTATGTACTTTTTTTGATTTAACGTTATAATATAAGTGATGGGTAAATTTTAAAAGTTAATAGGAGGAGTTTAAAATGGCATTAATTAATACAAAAGAAATGTTTAAAAAAGCTTACGAAGGTGGATTTGCTATAGGTGCATTTAACATAAGTGACTTAGAACAATTACAAGGTGTTTTAAAAGCTGCTAAAGCTAAAAATTCTTATGTTATGATACAAGCTTCTATGTCAGCTGTTAAATATGCTGGACCTCATACTTTAGTTGAGATGGTTAAAGCTGCTTCTGATGAAATAGGTGTAGATGTAGCTCTTCACTTAGATCATGGTCCAAATATGGATGCTATTAAAACTTGTATTGATGCTGGTTTCTCTTCAGTTATGATAGATGGATCTCATTTTGACTTTGAAGAAAATGTTAAAATAACTAAAGAAGCTGTTGAATATGCACACTCTAAAGGTGTTGTTGTTGAAGCAGAACTTGGTGTTTTAGCTGGAACAGAAGATGATGTTACTTCTGATGTTCATAAATATACTCAACCTGCTGAAGCAGTTGAATTTGTTGAAAGAACAGGAGTTGATTCATTAGCAATAGCTATAGGAACTTCTCATGGTGCTTTCAAATTCAAAGGAGAAGCTAAATTAAGATTCCATATACTAGAAGAAATCCAAAGCAAATTACCAGGTTTCCCAATAGTTCTTCATGGTGCATCTGCTGTTGACCAAAACGCTGTTGCTACATGTAATGAATTTGGTGGAAATATAGCTGGAGCTAAAGGTGTACCTGTAGACATGTTAAGAAAAGCATCTTCTATGGCTGTTTGTAAAATAAACATGGATACTGACTTAAGACTAGCTATGACTGCTGCTGTTAGAAAATTCTTAGCTGAAAATCCAAAAGAATTTGACCCAAGAAAATACATTGGTGCTGGTAGAGATGCTATACAAGCTGTAGTTGAAAGTAAAATAGATGATGTTTTAGGTTCTGCTAACTCTATAAACTAATATAACTTTTAAATATTTATAAAAGAAAAGAGATGACTTAGAGTAATTAAATTTATTTCTAAGCCATCTCTTTTAAGTTGTATATAGGTTATGTATTTAAAAATATATTTTTTTATAAAATTAATTAATATAGCATATAATTATCTACTAAACACGAATATATCCGCTTTTTATCTTTCTATGTATTGTAGAAGGATATATGCCTATCACTTCGGCTGCCTTTGTTATTGAACCATATTTATTTATAGCCTTACTTATCATTATTTGGTCTACCATTTTATATGCATCATTCAGATTCATAATTCCATTTACTACTATTGGTGATAAATCATCTGATTCGTTATCAATCATATCCAGATTTATAAGCATATTAAATTCATCTTCTCCAATTACGTTTTTGGCTGATAACACTACAAATCTTTCAATAATATTTTTTAACTCTCTTATATTTCCTGGCCAAGAGTATTCTTCCAATAATTCAATAACCTTAGGTGAAACTTCTACTTCTCTATTGTACTTATCATTATAAAGCTTTAGGAAGTAGTCCACTAATGGAACTATATCTTCTTTTCTCTCTCTAAGTGGTGGTATCTTTACTGGAATAACACTCAATCTATAGTATAAATCTTGTCTAAATTTAAGGTTGTTTCTAAGGTCCTCATGAGAAATATTAGTGGCACTTATATATCTAACATCTATCTTTATAGGTTTACTCCCACCAATTCTAGTAATTGTGTTTTCTTGTATAACTCTAAGTAATTTTTTTTGCATTTGCATTGGCAATTCACCTATTTCATCCAAGAATATAGTTCCACCATTTGCTTCTTCAAAAAGTCCTTTTTTACCCTTTTTCTTAGCTCCAGTAAAAGAACCTTCTTCATATCCAAAAAACTCTGATTCTAATAATTCATTTGGTATAGCCCCACAGTTTATAGCTATAAAAGGCTTTTCCCTTCTTGAACTATACTTATATATTGTCCTAGCTATAATTTCTTTTCCTACGCCTGATTCTCCATTTATAAATATAGAAGAATCTGATGCTGCAGCTCTTTTGACAACTTTTTTTATATTGTCCATAGTCTTACTTTGGCTTATATACTCTGTATCTTCTGATACATCACTATATCTTATCTGAGATTCAAGTTTAATAACCCTTGATATATCTCTTCCTGTAAGTACTCCTCCTGTAAGTTTTCCTTTTGAGTCCCATATTGGAACGGCTGTATAAGCGATAAGCTTTCCATCAGGATAAACAATATTTCTATAAATCTTTTTCTTTACCTTAAGCATATTTAATATTATTGGTTCTTCAACTAACCCCTGTCTGACAAGATCTGTTATATTTCTACCAAGTACTTCAGTTCTTTTAAAGGGTAAAATCTCATCACTGACAGTATTCATCTTTTCAATTACTCCATCTTTGTTAAATACAACGACAACTTCATCTATATGTTCTATTATATCCTCAACTATTTTGTCAGATATTACAGACTTCTCAAATAAATAAACTATGTTATTTTCATTATCATTATCTTTCATATTATAAATATGTGCAGTCATTCTTAATTCTCTAAAAGCTATTTTCTTTTTATTATTCACCAGTATATCTTTTTTGTCAAAATTTGAATCTAATTCATTTATATTTTTAGGTCTTTTTATATCGAGAAAGCTAAAAATATTATCTATTAGATGATTACAGTATATTATTTCGCCTGACTCTTTGCATAAAATAACTGGATTTTCTACATGTTCTATAAGCCCTATCAAATTATTATCCATCAATATTCGCACCTTTCATTAAGTAATTTATTGAACTACATACAAAATTTATTGTTTGCTTACAATAAATACTATTAGCACATACAACCAACTCCTTATTTGTCTTTTTTTAATATCTTGCTTCATTAAAATACAACTTACAGATAATTTTAATGGTCATAGTTTGTTAAAAATTTCATTTTGCTTTTAATTGTATTTTATCACATATTCGGTAATTATTTGTCTGTTTAACACAATTTAATTAAAATTAGTGCTTATTTTTGAAAATAAAGATAATCCTTATAGAATATGACTCACATTTTGTAAGTAATATACATATAAGGATTATCTAGATATCTTGTATTATAAAATTTTATTCAAACAGACTTTTTAATAACTGACAAATACAATTTAGTAATAACCATATTATGTAATAATATTTATGTTACTAACTAATAAGGCTTATTTCATCAGTAATATTTAGGTACTTGTTACCTATTAAGCTTTTATAGCTTCTAATAAATCATCAACGCTATCTAATTTATCTATAAGCATTGGAACTATTTCATGTAAGTCACCAACTACTCCATAATCAGCAATTTCTAATATTGGAGCTGCTGGGTTTTTGTTTATAGCAATTATGAAATCTGATGATTGCATACCTGCTAAATGTTGTATTGCTCCTGATATACCACAAGCTATGTATAGGTTTGGTTTAACAGTAGTTCCTGTTTGACCTACTTGGTGAGAATGGTCTATCCATCCAGCATCTACAGCTGCACGAGAAGAACCAACTACTCCACCTAATTTGTCAGCTAATTGTTTAAGCATTTCAAATCCTTCAGGTCCACCTAATCCTAGACCACCTGATACTATAACATTTGCATCTGTAAGAGATACTAAATCTTTTTTACTCTTAACTGTTTCTAAAACAGTAGTTCTTATATCATCTTGAGTTATTTTGTAATCTAATGCTATAACTTCACCAGTTCTTGTTTCGTCTTTTTCAGCTTTATCCATAACTCCAGGTCTAACTGTAGACATTTGAGGTCTATGGTTTGGACAAATGATTGTAGCCATTATGTTTCCACCAAATGCTGGACGAGTTTGTTTTATTTTCTTATCTTCTGGGTCTATTTCTAGTTTAGTACAGTCTGCTGTTAATCCAGTTCCTACTCTTGAAGCTATTCTAGGTGCTAAGTCTCTACCTATATGAGTTGCTCCGAAAAGCATTATTTCTGGTTTTATTTCATCTATTGCATCTTTTATTACTTTTGTATATGCATCAGTTGTATATTTTTCTAAAAGAGCATCGTCTGCAACATAAACTTTATCAGCTCCATAAGAAATTAATTCTTTAGCTAATCCATCAACATCTTTTCCTAATAATACTGCACAAAGTTCTGCATCTACTTCTTTAGCTAATTTTCTTCCTTCTCCTAATAATTCGATAACTACTGGAGTTATTTTTCCATCTCTTTGCTCTGCAAATATCCATACGTTTTTATAAGAACTTAAATCTTTTATATCATTCATAGTTTGTACTCCTCCAACTTATATAATGTGCTTTTGTTTTAGACCTATTATTATTTTGTTAGCTATTTCGTCAGCTTTACCTTCTAAGATTTCTCCTTTTCCTCTTGGCTCAGGAGTAAATGATCTAAATACTTTAGTTGGTGATGCTTTTAAGCCAACTTCTTCTTTATTTACGTCTAAATCATCAATTGTCCAAACTTTTACATCATGTTTATATGCTTTAACTATTTTATCAACAGACATATATCTAGGTGCATTTAATTCTTTTACTGCTGTTAAAAGTACAGGTGTACTTACTTTAATTAATTCATATCCATCTTCTAATTGTCTTTGAACTATTATGTCTTTTCCTTCTATTTTGAAGTCTTGTACATATGTAACTTGAGGAATGTTTAATTTTTCTGCAATTTGTGGTCCAACTTGTGCAGTATCTCCATCTATTGCTTGTCTTCCTGCAAATATTATATCATAGTCACCTATTTTAGATATTCCTGCTGCGATAGTATTTGATGTAGCCCAAGTATCAGCTCCTCCAAATGCTCTATCACTTAATAATATTGCATCATCAGCCCCCATAGCTAAACACTCTCTTAGCATAAAATCTGCTTGAGGAGGTCCCATTGTTATAACTGTTATAGTTACATCATCATGCTCATCTTTAATTTTTAATGCTTCTTCTAATGCATTTGCATCATCTGGGTTTAATATACTTGGAACTCCATCTCTTATAAGAGTACCTGTTTCTTTATTTATTCTTACTTCGTTAGTATCTGGAACTTGTTTTACGCAAACTAATATTTTCAAAGTCTATACCTCCAATTTCATTAGATTATTTATTATTTTAATACGTTTGATGAAATTACCATTTTTTGAACTTCTGATGTTCCTTCGTATATTGATACGATTCTAGCATCTCTGTACATTCTTTCGATTTCATAATCTTTTATGAATCCATATCCACCGTGAAGTTGTAATGCTTTATAAGCAACTTCATTTGCAACTTCTGCTGCATAGTATTTAGCCATTGCAGATTCTTGAGCAACTCTCATTCCTGCATCTCTCTTTTGTGCTGCATCATAAACTAATCCTCTAGCTGCACAAACTTTTGTTTCCATATCAGCTATAGTAAATTGAGTATTTTGGAATTTAGCTATAGGCTTACCAAATTGAACTCTTTGTTTTGTATATTTAACAGCTTCATCTAAAGCACCTTGAGCAATTCCTAGAGCTAAGGCAGCAACACCTATTCTACCTACTTCTAGAGTACCCATTGCTATTTTAAATCCATTACCTTCTTTTCCTATAAGGTTTTCTTTTGGAACTTTAACATTTTCAAATATTAAGTCAGAAGTTTCAGTTCCTCTTATACCCATCTTATCTTCATGAGCTCCTGTTGAGAAACCATCCCATTTGCTTTCTACTATAAATGCTGATGTTCCTCTAAGACCTTTAGATCTATCTGTAACTGCTATTACTATAGCTATATCGCAGAATGGTCCATTAGTTATGAAAGTTTTTCTACCATTTAATATGTAGTGGTCTCCTACTAATTCTGCTGTAGTTTGTTGTCCACCAGCATCAGAACCAGCTCCTGGCTCAGTTAAACCAAATGCTCCTATTAACTCACCTGTTGCTAAACCTCTTAAGTATTTTTGTTTTTGCTCTTCAGTACCATTGTAAAGTATTGGTAATGTAGCAAGAGAAGAACCAGCTGTAACGAAAGTAGCTGTTGAAGCACATCTTCTAGCTATTTCTTCCATTATGATAGCGTAAGAAACATATCCTGCTCCCCCACCACCATATTCTTCTGGGATATTACTGCTTATAAATTTTGTTTCAGCTAATTTTTTGATTAATTCCTTAGGCATTACACCTGTTTTATCCATTTCTGCTGGTAAAGTATCTAATTCTTTACTAACAAAATCTCTTACTGCTTTTCTTAAAAGTTCTTGTTCTTTGTTATATAACATAGCTTCCTCCAATTTTCATATTTTATAGTAAATTTATTTTAATGAACTTAAGCTAAACTCATCATCTCAGCAAAAGTTTGAATACGAGTTCTTGCTTGTTCATTATTCTGAGTTTGTTGGTCAATTTCAACATATAAAGTAGGTATTCCACTATCTTCTATATCTTTCTTAACTAAAGGATAATCGTATTCTTCTGGGTCACAGAATTTCATCATACAGAAGATAACACCATCTACATCTTTCTTTTTAACTTCATCTACTATAAGTGACCCACGTTTTTTCTTAGGGTCATAAGCTAATGAACAACCTTCTATGTTTGACCATTGTCTTGCTAATCTTTCTAATGCATCATCACCTGCAGGTACATCTGTTCTGAATTGTCTTGTTTCTTGAGCTAAATCATCAGCTACTACTGCTATATTATTGTCTTCTAAAATATCTAATATATCTTTAGAATCTGCTAATATACCTGTCAATAAAACTTTCTTTCCAGAACAGACTTCTTCTGGCATTGTGTTTAATTTTGCTATCAAATCTTTTACTAATTTAGTGTGTTCTTCTTTTCTCATAAAGAATCCACTTTTAATTACTAAGCTTCTTATTGATGGTTTTATAGTATTAGAATGTTTATAAGCTACTTCAACAAAGTCTCTCATAGTTTTTCTATGTTCATTGTAAATTTCTATACTTTCATGAATTTTTGCTTCTTCTATTTCATAACCACATATTTCTTCAAGTTCTCTTTTTACACCTTTGTATTCACTGATTAGGTATTTTACACCAGCTTCAAGTTTTCTGTTTTGTGGGTGTACTAATGATATATATTTTATGTGAGGTACTGCTGATTTCCAGTTTTGTCCTAAACAAATTAATGTGTCACACATACCTGGTATGATAACTCCAGATAATTCATCATATGCACCTTTTAATCCATACTCTAGACATGATTGCATTATTGAACATGCAAATGCAGGGAAATATTGTTTAGCTAAATCTAATTCTGTTTGTCCTCCCCATATACCAACTGGAAGCATTCCAGCTGCATGTATAATTTCTTCTGGGCAATAAACTGGGAAACAACCTATAGCTTTTTTACCAGTTGCATTTTTATATTCTTTTACAGCCTTATTTGGATTTTCAACTACTTCTTTCATTTTAGATAAAATAGCTTCCATTATATCTCACCTCTATTAAGTTTTTTTCTTTCTTCCATTACTTCAACTAAACCTTGAATTCTTGTTTCAAATTGAGCATTAGTAAAGGCTCTAGGGTCAGCTTGGTCACCATCAAATCCAGCATATGGTAATCCAGTTTCTTCAGCTGCTCTTCTTTGCATTTCATATTGTATTAAACTCATAAGTTTACAGCTTCTGTTCATATGATAGAATGCTCCATCACATTTACCCTCTACTAAAGAATCAACTCTATATTTTGTCATACGGTCTAAGTTTACATTGTTAAACATAGTACTGTATGCTACTGCCATTCCATCTAAATCATTAACTTCATATTGTAATGCCCAAGCATGTGGATAAACACTACCTGTCATATTAACTCCAAATTTAGCTAATGTTTTCATTTTATATCCAATATATGGCCAGCAAGGTATACCTTCCATCATTATTCTATACTTTTCTTCTCCTCTGAAAGAAGATTTTCCAGTTTTCATATTATCTTCTAACTCTTCTATAAGTAATTTAAATGCTTCTGTAGTTTCTTTTTTACCTCTAGCACAAACTATTACAGCCATATAAGTAAATAAATCAAATCCATTCATTGGTGAAGGAGAAGAATCTGCTGGTAAACTCATAGAATATTTCCATAGTCTTCCGTTCTCAGCTGATACTTTCATTACTTCTTCAAATTTCTTAGGGTCAAATTTCTTTCCTGATATAATTTCTAACTGTTTTATAGCCTCTTCAAATTGAGCTTTTATATAGTCTATTCTAGATTGAGTTACTTCATCTTCATTATTGAAAGTTGTATCAATCATTATTAAAGGTATATCTAATTCTCTTGAAATATTTTCATACCATTTTATAACTTGATTACATATATTATTACAGCAAAGTAGGAAATCTGGAGCTGGCATATCTAAAGCTTCACATCCACCATTTTCTAAAAGACCAAAGTTTGTTCTTGCATATGCACATAGGTCGATAGAATATCCTTTAGATTCAGCCATTTCACATAATTCTAAAGAACCTTTTTTAGCCGCTACCCCAGCTGCTTGATTTTCTGGATATAATACATTTAAGTCAAATACTTCTGCTAACTCTTGAGGAAATACTGATGTTGACCAACCTACAGGTCTTCCTTCTTCTTTAGCTTTAAATGCATTTGCATATTGTTCAGCTAATAAATCGTTTATTACTACTCTAGCTTCTTTTTTTTCAGACATTGTCATCCCTCTTTTTATATATTTTTCACTTCTTTTTGTGATTCTTTTGCTTCATCAAAAGCATATAATGCTGCTCCTAAAGCACCAGTTAATTGAGGTATATCAGGTACAATAATTTCTGTATTGATTTCTCTTGCCATAGCTCTTACAATTCCACTATTTCTGGCAACTCCACCAACCATTACTACGTTTCTTTGTACTCCTATTCTTTTTGCTAGGCTAGAAACTCTCTTTGCTACTGAAGTGTGAATACCTGCTACTATATCTTCAATTTTTGCATTTTCTGATAAGTGTGATATAACTTCAGATTCTGCAAACACTGTGCATGTACTACTTATTGATACTTCATTTTGAGAATTCATAGATATACTTCCGAGTTCAGATACATCAACCTCTATTATTTTTGCCATTACATCTAAAAATCTTCCTGTACCTGCAGCACATTTGTCATTCATAAGAAAGTTTAGTAATCTTCCATTCTTATCTAGCTTTAGTACTTTAGCATCTTGACCACCTATATCAATAATGGTTCTTGTTTCTGGAATTATGAAGTTTACTCCTCTAGCATGACAACTTAACTCACTTATCTGTTTGTCAGCATCAGAATATTTCATTCTCCCATATCCTGTAACTACTATTTTTTCAATGTCTTCTCTTCCAAGACCTGACTCACTGTATAATTTTTCCAAAACTCTTGATGGTCCAGTAGTCCCAGTACCAGAAGATATCGTAGCTGAAGCCACAATATCCTCTCCATCTTTTAAAATTACTCCCTTTGATGCAGTTGAACCTATATCTAATCCCATTGTATACATCTTTAGTATTCTCCTTTCCCAAAATCTAGAAATACTAATTAGTATCTTACAACTTTATCTTCTTTTAAGTTATTTATTTTTGATTCGTCATATCCTAAAGTTTTTAATACTTCTATAGTATGTTCCCCTACTTTTGGTGCTGGTGTATAATCTTTTATTCCTTCATTTCTAAACATAACTGGAGTATTAACTAAAACACCTGTATTTCCACTATCATATGTCTTCTTAAATAAGAAGTCATTTGCCCAAGCTTGTTCATCATCTAGTAAATCTTCACAGCTTTGGATTTTTTCAAATGGTAAGTCTGCTTCTTCTAATAAAACTGACCACTCATCTAATGTTTTTTCTAACATAGCTTCTCCAACTATCTTAACTAAATCTTCAATGTGATTAACCATTGAATCTATGTTGTTGTATCTATCATCTTCTAATATATATTCTCTATTTATAACCTTACAGAATTTGCCTAACCATTTATTGTATTGTATTAAAGCTAATTGAATCCATCTTCCATCTTTACATTTATATGTAGTCATTAATGGGCTGTTTGGATTTTCTCTTGATAAAGGCATTTCATTTCCATATTGTGCTGTTGTTATCATTGTTCCCATTCCATATATAGCTGTATGGAAAAGACTTACTGTTACTCTTTCACCTACACCAGTTTTTCCTTTTTTATGTAATGCTGCTAAACTTCCTGCTGCTAATGCTAGACCTGCATAGTGGTCACCAAATCCTGCTGCTGTATTTGCTGGAGATGTTCCTTTTTCCATTACAGATTGGCTAACTCCTCCTCTTGCAAAGTATGCAGTATAGTCAAATCCTGGTTTATCTTTTAAAGGTCCTTTTTCACCATATCCTAATATTTGAGCAAATATTAGTCCTGGATACTTATCTTTTATTTGGTCATAAGCTATACCCATTTTTTCTAATGCTTGAACTCTAACATTAGTTACAAATATGTCTGCTTCTGATATTAATTTATGTAATATTTCTATTCCTTCTTTTGATTTTATATTAATACTTACACCCTTCTTATTTCCATTTTCTAATTCAAACATAGGGTTTTCATCATCTGATGCTGGAGATTTAAATGTTCCACCCATAACTCTTATTCCATCACCTTCTATAGGCTCAACTTTAATAACATCTGCACCCCAGTCACCTAACATTTTTGCACAACATGGTGCTGCGATGAAACTTGAAAGTTCTACTACCTTAACTCCTTCTAAAAGCATAACGTTTTCCTCCTTAATAGTATCAATTATAAAAATTCAATTAAATCACATATAAAGTACTTTTTTCTGATATTAACTATTTGATGTCAAAGTTCCTAATCTTATTGAGATAACTTATAAAATTATTAAAAGTTATAAATGATTATTTTTTATATTTTTTATTGTCTTACACCTATATTGTTAAGCATTTATCGTGCCAACTTTATATTTAAGCAAAATATCGCTTGATTTGAATGTTTTTTAACAATATACAATTGCATTATTAATTTCATATCGTGGCATCATGCAACTCTCCATAGCATTTTGCCATTTTTTTTATGCCTTTAAAAGTTTTTTTTATATATTTTTTTATGAAAAAGCTTGACTTTTCAAAAAAAATTTTCATTGCTAAACTCAAAAACACATGCTATCATTGTAATTAATCAATTGATTAGTTAACTAATTTAAAACTTAGATAATTTTTTAATAATATTTAATCTAAAAAATAACAATTTCTTTGATAAATGTTTAGAGCAATTATTATCTTAAATAAAAAATAACTAAATATCAAAATAACACAGGGAAAACAATTTCAAAACTAAATTTTTAACCTTAAAAATTTTGTATAAAAATATAACCTTATATTGCTACATATTATTTCTAAATGAAAAATTACCATATAATTTAATAATTACAGGAGGGTATTGATATGAAAATACTAGTATTTGGAGCACGCGATTATGAAGAACCAGTAATAAAACAATGGTCTGAAGAACATAAGGATGTTCAAGTGGATATTTATCCTGAAAACATGACTGAAGAAAATGTAGTAAAAGCTAAAGGATATGATGGTATATCTATACAACAAACTAACTATATAGATAACCCTTATATTTATGAAACTTTAAAAGATGCTGGGGTTAAAGTTATAGCTTCAAGAACTGCAGGGATGGACATGATACATTTTGGTTTAGTTAATGAAAATGGACTTATTGTTACAAATGTTCCTTCTTATTCACCTAATGCAATAGCTGAATTAGCTGTTACTCAAGCTATGAACCTTTTAAGAAAGACTCCTTTAGTAAAGAAAAAAGTCTGTGAAGGTGACTATCGTTGGATAGCTGAACTTCTTGGAACAGAAGTTAGATCTATTACAGTTGGTGTTATAGGTACAGGAAAAATAGGTGCTACTTCTGCCAAATTATTCAAAGGCTTAGGAGCTAATGTAATTGCATTTGACCAATATCCAAATAAAGATTTAAATGATATATTAACTTATAAAGATTCTTTAGAAGACCTTCTTAAAGAAGCTGACCTTATAACATTACATACTCCTTTACTTGAAGGAACAAAACATATGATAAATAAAGATACTTTAGCTATAATGAAGGATGGCGCTTACATAGTAAATACTGGTCGTGGTGGTTTAATTAAGACAGGGGACTTAATAGAAGCACTAGAAGCTGGAAAAATAAGAGCTGCTGCCCTTGATACATTTGAAACTGAAGGATTATTCTTAAATAAAAAAATGAACCCAGGTGAATTAACTGACCCAGAAATCAACAAACTTCTTTCTATGGAGCAAGTTATATTTACTCATCACCTTGGATTCTTCACTAGTACAGCGATAGAAAATATAGTTTATTCTAGTTTAAGTAGTGCTGTAGATGTTATAAGCACAGGAACTGCTGCTAATAGAGTAAATTAGTATTTTATAAATATATTTTTTCATTAATTAGCTATTATCTAACAAAATAGCCTTTAATTTCCCAAATATAAGAGAGTCTATTCAATATACATTGAGTATGACTCTCTTATATTATTTTTCTTATTTTATATTATTTGTATACACCTACTATTTGTTATATTTTATATCAAATTTACAACAACCTTTCTAATTATCCTATTAAATTATCCTAATTACAATCTACTTTTCCATCAAAAGACTTTGAATGGGTACAATTCACTTTTTACCAGAAAAATACCAAACAAACTATGAAAATTGTATGATTAATATTAATATATTTATAAGAAAACATTACAAGAATACTAGTTTGGGATTTTTGAGGAGGGATTATATTGGAAAAAATGAATAAAGCTACTTCTAAAAAGACGACCTGCATCGTCACTTCAGCGCTATTTGCGTCTATAATATGTTTGACAATAGCTTATATATTACATATTCCAGTTGGTGGAAACAATGGATATGTTCATATAGGAGATGCCTTTATTTATCTAGCTGCAACTATTTTACCAACAAACTATGCTATAGCAGCCTCTGCAATAGGCGCTGGTCTAGCTGATTTATCTACAGGAGCTGCAATATGGGTAATACCAACTATAATTATAAAGCCAATACTCGTATTATTTTTCACTTCTAAAAGTGACAAGATAATAAATAAACGAAATATAATTGCTTCATTTGTAGCAGGCATAGTAGGTCTAGTTTTATATATGTTTGCTGAGGGAATAATTATTGGAAGCTTTACAAGTGCTTTTGTAATGAGTTTACTTGGTTTGTTACAGCCAATAGGAAGCTTTATTGTGTTTGTACTTCTAGGGATAGCACTTGATAAACTTGATTTTAAAAGACGTTATTTTAACTAAAAACTTAAATTTATGGAGGGAAAATTATGAATATCTTATATACAATTGAAAACAGTATCTATGTAAATATAACTAATACATGTCCATGTAGCTGTGTGTTTTGCATAAGAAATGAAAAAGATGAAGTAGCAAATAGTGGTAGCTTATGGTTAGAACACGAACCAAGTATTAATGAAGTAAAAGAAGCCTTTGACAAATATAATTTAGATGAATATGATGAAATTGTATTTTGTGGATATGGTGAACCACTAATGAGAATAAATGAATTAATAGAAGTTGCTAAATTTGTAAAAGGGAAAAGTAATATCAAAACAAGAATAAATACAAATGGTCTAAGTGATTTAATACACAATAAAAAAACTGCTATTATGTTAAAAGATGTGATAGATGCAGTATCAATAAGTCTTAATGCTCCAAATAAAGAAGCTTATAATAGAGTTACTCAACCAAAGTTTGGAGAAAAATCATTTGACTACATGTTAGATTTTGCAAAAGATTGCAAAGAATATATAAAAGAAGTTGCCTTTTCAGTAGTAGATGAAATATCTCCAGAGGAAATAGAAGAATCTAAACAATTAGCAAAAGAACTTGATATACCACTTAGAGTTAGACATAAAAACTAACAATTATAAATTAGTATTTAAAACCTTAATACAAAGTTGACATATGAAAATAGTTAACTATAGGTGGGTCTTTAAAATAACGTAATAAAATATTATCTATTTAGTTAATGTTTTATTACTTTTAATACCTTTCTTGATAACAGAATCATTCTTTGCTATAACCCACATGTAAGTCAGAAGAAATATGACTATGTCTAACAAGGCCAGAAAACTTTTTAAGAAAATACATAAAAAAGAGAAAAAATATAAAGTAGTGAATTAGAGAAAAAACTTGATAATATTTCCTTTCCCTATGATGGTATGGAAATTATAGTCTGAAGCATTGAATAATAAGCACAATGAAAAGTCAGAAAATATTAATATATAGTTTGTCTAAAGTCTGAGCTGGTGCAAATTCTCTGCACCAGCTACAACATGTTTTACCCCATCATGTTTCTGTTTATCTAGCCCTTTATAGACTTCCATCATCTCTCTGATTTATCAATTAAAGCAATAACAACCATCCACCAATTAATATAAGAATTGAACCTGGTATTTTCTCCTTGATATTTTCTTTAAATATAAAGTGAGCAAGTATTAAGGTTATTATCATAGAAACTTGAGAAAATGGTTCTGCTATACTGAGTTCTAAATTATTTAAAGCAATTAATAATGCTAGATAAGAATATCCATTAATAGCACCACTTAAAATTGAAAGTCCCTTCTTATTACTAAATATTTCATAGATTACTCTTTGTTTCTTTTTAAATGCTAAAAAGACAAATAGATTTAATCCAACAAAAAAGTAAAGTATCGTTGAATATAGTATAGGAGATACTTGAACATAAAATGCCTTATCTAATACCCTTCCTACTGATTGAAAAAATATGTACAAAAACATCAATCTACATGGTAGATTATTTAGAATGGCAGATGCATTTTTTAATAAAGAACTTACATTTTTTAATATAAATACTCCACCTATCATAATTATAATTCCTGCAACTTTTGCTAAACTAAAACTTTCGCCTAAAAATACAACTGATAAAAGCAATAGAAATAGTGAGTTTAAACTGTTTATTGGAGTTACAAGTGAAACTTCACCAGTTGCTAGAGATGTTACATATGCTACTGACCCAATCGAATAAACTAAGCTACTTATATAGCATGGTATTAAAAAGGACCAATCTCCAACCTTACTCATTATACTAAATGGTAGTAAACATACTCCACCTATAAAGAAAAATAAAAATGATGAAGCTATATTTTTATAAATATCGCCTTCTTCATCACCTAATAATCTTACAACTACTCTTTCAAAGGCTAACAGCACTACTCTAATTAATAGTGCAAAATAAGATATTATCATTTTTGACCTCACTTAAAAATTAATCTGAATTACTGAATATACTTACTAAATCTCATTATTATAAATCAAATCTACCATATAGGCAAATCTTTTGGGTTTTTCAATATCTTATGTTTAAACACAGGTACCTTAAGCTTTTCCCCTAACTTACGACATTGTTCTTTATAAGTCCCCTTTAATTTATCATGAAAAACTATACCATCAATTCCACCATCAATACTGTCTACACACTTTTCTAATTTTTCAAATCCATCTTCATTATCATACATTCCACTTACAATCCATTGATTTGGTAATACATGCCCAATTGATATATTGTATTCTCCATTTTTTATAATGTCTGAAAAAGAATTTTCAAAGTGAACTCCTCCTACACACAGTAAAGTTTTTATAGGCTCATCACTATCAAATACTCTAATTAGAGACTTCGATAATACTTGTATTGCTGTCTTATTATTAAAACTATTACTATTACTTCCTATCTCAATATCTAACATAGGTACAGAATATTCTGTAATTAATTTAGCTACTTCACCATATGTAGTTCCAGACCAGTGAGTTGCTTCTGTTAATGTAGTGAATTCATCAAGGGAGTTTTCATTTTTTATATCTTCAATTGCATTAATTAAGTTTCTAAAATATTTTGGATTTGAATTTCCAAACTCGCCTGTTGGTACATCTCCAATAGTATGAGCGGTTAGAATATTTTCTGGAGCATGCTCTCCTTCATGCCAATTCACAACTCCTGCAAAATCAAAATCTTTGAAATACTTATTTAAAATTGGCAGATAATATTTATAATCATGACTTATTACATTTTCCGTTTTTACAAACTGGAATAGGTTATTGTTTTTATCTATAAATTCTAATACAAAGTTATCATCAACAATAATATCAGTCTGCTTTAAATCCATTACTTCCTCACAACAGTTAATTACATTTTTAGCCACTGGGTCTTTATCTAAATTATTACAAAAGAAGAAAACTGCTTTTTTGTTATTCATCTATAAATCACACTCCTATTATTTAAATATTATATACTCTCCTACTTAAAATCATCTAAATATTACTATATACTCCATTCAATTATTATACATAATATACTACCATACTTATTTTAGCTACACATCTACCTGAGTTTCTATATACATGTGATACATCAGCTTTAAATCTTATAGAATTACCACTAGATACAATATAATCCTCTCCATTTATTTTAATAGTTATTTCACCACTAAAAACTGTAATAAACTCTTGAGTTCCTGGAAGTTCCGCATTTGAATCCAACGTTCCACCCTCTTCTATCTCAATCATAAATATTTCAAATCTTCTCTTGGAATCAAATGGAAATATCGGATAACTTACATATTTTCCATCATCTTCAATAAAATGGTCTACATCCTTTTTATCAACCAATTCTATCTCACTTTCTTGTCTTTCCATCAATGATGTAAATGATATTTTTAATCCATTCGTTATTTTCTTGATAGTAGATATAGTTGGATTCACTTCACATTTTTCAATTTGAGACAACATACTCTTACTTACTCCACTAAGTTGAGAAATTTTATCTAAGCTAAGATGTTTTTCTTTCCTTATCTTTTTTAAGTTTTCAGCAATTATTTCATTTAAATTCTGCATAAATTCACCTCGACTATACTTATACAATCATAAGCATATTTAATTATTTTATCTAAAGACAGTAACTTATTTTAAAACATTCTAGACAATATACTGTACATTATGTTTAATATATAATACTTTTTTAAGAATGTAAATACTATTCTAAAGTTTTCTTTAAAAATAAGCAAATAAAAAAGCTAGAAGTCTATGTTTTTACAAGACTACTAGCTTTTGCTATCATAAAATTGTATTTTAACTATAAAACTTAGATGCTCCTATCAGTTGTCTTTTGGAAACAATCTTAGCTAGATTGGCTAATGAAGATATTTTTATATCCTTAAAAGAAACTAAAAATACAAACTTAAAATCAGTGAATTCTTGATTTATATTATATATATCAAAATAGCATCTCAAATTATCAAATAGGTAATTTTCTTGCAAATCTGCTTCTATTTCATCAGTAGCATCTTTTAAATATGCTCTTACATCTTCAAATAAGACATTGAAATAAGACTCATCTATTTCCTCACCCAATTCTTCTAATATTTCTTCTATATCTAAATCATCCATATCAAAAGAATTTCCTGTCAATTGACAATCAAACACCAATATATTCTCCTGATTTATAGTATTTGATATATCTTGTACATATTCAAAGTCTGGACGTAATTCTAAAATGTCTTTTATCTCACTACTCTTTACATGAATTTTTCCTTTTCTGTTTTCTAGTTTTAAATCTATCATATGCTCCCCCTTTCAAATTATAAGTCTTTTAATTACTTTCTTCTATAATCTTTTTAATATCTATCCAGTTATTAACTCTAATTATGTTTTGATGTTCAATATCTTTATTATAGTTAGTATCTAAAAGTATTACTTTAACACCTGCATCAGCCAATTGGACTGAGTTTAAAGGGTTATCTTCTATAAATATATCACAACTCAGTTCTCTTGCCTTTTCAACTTTATAATCACTTCCTAATAAGTAAACATCTATATCTAAAATTCCTTGTCTAATTAACCAGTTTTTAGTTACATCAGTTAAACACTCATGTCTAGCTGTTACAAAAGATAAATTATGCCCCTTAGATAATTCCTCTATTACTTCAATAGCTCCTTCTACAATTTCTGCTTCATCATATGAATGTACATACTTATCATTAAATTCTGCATATACATCCCTTATTCCTGAACCATATAATTCTTCCCAATTGTGAGTTATACACTCTGACTCTGTAATGTTTTTATTGAATATATCATTTAGGTATGGAAGAAAATGATAAGGGCTAGTTATTGTTCCATCTATATCAATACATATATTTAATTTGTTCATTTTTACCTCCATGTAACATTTATTGATTTTATTAATCAAATATTATAGCACAGCTTTAATTATAAATCAAAATCATATATATGACTATACCTATATAATACCAAAAAGCTTGCATATTTAAGCAAGCTTTTTGTAAATTTTACATTTTCAACTAATATATAAGTTTTTCTAAAGTTGGTTCTACTCCAAATTGTGTTTTTAGTTCTCTATATTCATTTAATGCTTTTTCATTATTTGTTTTAGTTTTTATTGCTCTTATCATTAAATTTTTTGGTGTATCTAATGGGGATATGTATTCTACCACAGAAGTATCGTATCCATTTCCTTCTAGCAATAACGTTCTTAAACCATCAGTTATTAAGTCTGCAAATCTAGCTTTAAATACTCCATGTTTTAATATTGGTTCCATAGCTCCATATTTATATTGTCCTAATAACTCCTTATGACAGCATGGTACTACTACTATAGCTTCTGATTTTGCTCTAATTCCTAATCCTATAGCCATATCTGTTGCTGTATCACAAGCATGTAAGCTTATTACAAGGTCAACATCTCTATTAGGTGTATAATTAGTTAAATCCTCTTTTATAAATGACATATTTTTATAGCCTAAGTTTTTAGCCATCTTCTTTGACGCTTCTATAACTACATCTGAATAATCTATTCCTATAAAATAACAGTTTTTCTTTAATACTTCTTTTATATAGAAATTTAGTACAAAACTTAGATATGATTTACCACAAGCACAATCTAATATTGTTATACAGTCTTTGTCTTTTATTTCTTTTAAAATATTGTCTATAAGCTCCACAAAGTGGTCTATTTGATTATACTTTCTTATTTTATCATTTTTTATTTTACCATCTTTTGTAAGTACTCCAATTTCTTTTAAAAGTGCATTTGCTTGTCCTACTTTTACATAGTACTCTCTGTTTTTTATTTGAGATGCTGTAAATTCATCTATTTTCGGTACTTCTTCTTTATTATCTAGATACTTTACATTTACTTTTTTATTGTCTCCTTCTATTACGACAATAGTACCTCTTTCAATATATCTAAATACT
The DNA here is from genome assembly GCF_020658275.1 of Clostridioides sp. ES-S-0190-01. Lineage (NCBI taxonomy): Bacteria > Bacillati > Bacillota > Clostridia > Peptostreptococcales > Peptostreptococcaceae > Clostridioides > Clostridioides sp. ES-S-0190-01. The sequence goes on from NZ_JACVWA010000017.1 coordinate 99,306, forward strand.
AGCCCATCATAATTTTCCGCTTCTTTAGATATATTTTTTAACAATTCACTAAATGTATGTAACTCTGACTTGCCTTTAAAATTAAATTTGTACTTACCTTCTTCTTCCATTGCAATTCCTTTAAATTCTTTTCTTCCTGATTTAAAAACTACTTCTAATTCAATAAAAAAATCTTCATTTTCAAGGTTTCTCTGAGTAATCCCCATAAAAAACATATTTAGTTTTCCTATACTCTGCTTATTCATACTAATCTCCCTTTTAACTTATCTCTTTAACTCTTAATCAATAGTATTTGACCCATCTATTTCTTCATTTAAATCATTCAATCTATTTTTAAAACTTTCTATCTGCTTATCTGATAAATCAAGATACTCAGTTATCTTGCCTATATATTTAGGACTTTTAGTATTTATTAATTTTAAGGCACTATCCATGGACTTTTGTCTAAGTTCATACGCCTTTTTTACATCATCTCTAGCACTACTTAATACCTTGGTATATTCATCCTTAGAAAGTTCTGGGATTTGCATATTCTCATATTCTTCTATAACTTCTTTACACTTATTTCTAGCATTTGTAACATCTTTTTTTATACTAGATAATTTAGTTATATTTTTTGCAATATCCTTAGTATAAGGTATACATTCTCTCATTGGTACTAAAGCTACTCTTTCTATATTATAAATTTCTTTCTTGAAAATTCCTATACTTTCTAGGTCTATTTTTTTTATATCTTCACTATCATTTTCTTTACTTGTATAAGTATCTTTGTTTTCTCCAGTATTTACTTGTTTTTCTGATTCACTATTTGTTGAAGTATTTCTTTCTAAATCATTATTCTTTGTTACATCTTTTTGATTTTCTTCTTTATTATTTTCTGTACTTTGTGTATTTTTCTCTTGCTTATTATCTACTTTTTTGTTGTTTGATTCTTTGCTATTTTTTTTATCTTGTTTTAAATCATCTTCTTCTTTTTCATTAAAATTTGATACATATTTCTCATCATATGTCTCATCAGAAATATAATTATGATAATACATAGATTCTTTTATCTTATTAAGTCCACTCATATAGATGTTACTTATCATTATTGTTGTAGCTAATACTACATAAATACTACTGTAGATACAAGACCTCTTAAAATTCTTGTAATTTCTGAATATCACTATCAAAGGAATAAGATATAAAAATATAAAAACTAATATCCACCTCATAAATCGTGTCTCCTTTCTCAAAACCGAAATCCCTCAAATATTTATTTTTAATCATGTATCTTATAGTATTTACCAATTTATGTTTTTTAATCGTGAACTTTTATTAAATTAAATTCTGTATAATCACAAGATGCTAATATATATTCAACTCCATTTCGAATTCCTTTTAGACCCATTTTAAAAGACTCTTTACCATGCAAGTGACCATAAATCACCTTTTCAACATTATATTCTTCAAATAATTTTGTAAATAAAGACTCCTCTAATCTATCATTTGTAGGAGGATAATGAGTGATTACTATTATTTTGGAATAACCTTTTTTACGGGCAGACTCTAATGACAGCCTTAATCTATTTTCTTCTCTTCTATAAACTTTTTCATCAGTCTCATCAAATTTAACATCATTGGGACATATCCAACCTCTACCTCCACAAATTGCATACTCTCTATATTCATAGAAATTTGTTTGAATAAAACGCATATTTTCATATAGCTTATTCAAACTTGTAACTGTTGTCCACCAATAGTCATGATTTCCCTTTATAAGTATTTTTTTACCTGGAAGTTCATTTATTATATCTAAGTCTTTTTTAGCTTCTGATAAATTAATTCCCCAAGATGTATCTCCTAATACTAATACTACATCTTCTTCTGTAACAACCTCTTTCCAATTATCTATAATCTTTTTTTCATGACCATCCCAATTACTGCCAAAGATATTCATTGGCTTATTTACTGATGTTGAAAAATGTAAATCACCTATTGCATATAAACTCATAACATCATTCCTTCCTTGATTAAACTAAATAGGCTGTCTCTTCTTAGAAATTATTTTCCATTAAGAGGCAGCCCCATTAATATTTAGTAAATTTTCTCTATAAGTAGCTTTATTGAACCACTCTATCATCTACCTTGTTATCCTTATATTGCTCTAATAACATATCTATTTCTTGTTTTAATTCTAAAATTTCGGTTATGTTTTTGTCTGTTTCAGTTCTATCCAACTTTCTTTGATACTGCATAGCTTTATGTGTATCACCTAAATCATATAACTCTTGTATTCTATTTAGAGTGTCTCTAATTGCTATAGACTTCATTTGATACATAGCCTGAGCTTTCATTATATCCTCTCTTATTTCACTCATTTCTTGGTCTAAGAGAAACGCAGCATCAGATGCTCTTCTAAGTCTTTCTGCTAGAGTCTCAGGTATGTAATGGTCATATTTATATTTTAATGAATGTTCTATTGTAGCCCAGAAATTCATTGCAAGAGTTCTTATTTGTATTTCACATATAATTTCTTTTGAGCCCGCAATTGAGTTTATAGGATATTTTATTATAACATGATAGCTTCTATAACCACTATCTTTGTAGTTTGTAATATAATCTTTTTCTCCTATTATAGTCATATCATTTCTTACTTTTATCAAATCAACTATATAATATATATCTTCAACAAACTGGCACATTATTCTTATACCAGCAATATCATCAATTTCAGTTTCTATATCTTTCGCATTTAGCCTTTTTAACTTAGATATTATGGAAGATATTTTTTTTGTCCTTCCTGTGACAAATTCTATGGGAGAATACTCGCCTTTTGCTAAATATTCTTTTCTTATATTTTTAAATTTTATTTTCAATTCTTCTACTGCATGTTCATAAGGTGCTAGTATTTCATTCCATTTTTCGTATTCCATATTGCTCACCCTTTATTTGTTTTTTATGACCTTCTTTATTTTATCATAATTTATTTTGTTTTTGTATAGTAAAGCAATTCTCCATCTTCTAAGATATACCCTATTTCGTCTAAATCAATTAGGTAACTTATAACAGATATCAATGAAGATTTAAAAAAATGATACTCTTTATAATTATTGCTTAAATTATTGTTATTTATAATATTTTTTAGTAAAATTTCTAAAGATTTTGGTTTTTCAAGTAATTGTCTTATTTGGTATAAATATTTCTCTAAAGCATTCAAATGCTTTTCTATTAATTTATAAGCATCTTCTTTTGATATCACTTGTTTTCCATGTCCCAAAACCAAATACTCAAAATCTATACCTTTTAACTTTTCTAACGAGTTCATTTGCTCTTGTATATCATATAAAAATAAGAAATCGAATTTTGATAGAATTTCATCTCCTATCAAAAGGTCTCCCACAAAAATCACCTTATCTTTAGTTAAAACAGCTATACTTCCAGGTGTATGTCCCTGAAATTCAATTATATCAAACATTTCATTATTTAGTTCCAGCCTACCTGCATCTATAGTTTTATCTATTTCTATATCATCTAACATTTTACTTTTTAAAATACTATCCATAAATATATTGCTTTTCCCCCCAACAATATACTTTGAAAATAATTCTGGGTTTTCTATATATAACTTATCGTATTTTGATGACATTACACACACATCTTTATAGTGTTCTTTAAATTGATTACATGCCCCATAGTGGTCATCATGACCATGAGTGTTTATAATATATCTAACTTGTATTTTATTTTCATCTAATACTTTGGTTACTCTTCTTGGCCTCGAACCACATAATCCTGGGTCTATCATAAGTGCTGTATTATCCTCAAACACATATATTCCTGTATTTGTACCACCTTTTATAAAAAAAGTATTTCCTTTTACTTTTGTTAGATTCACCATCTTCACCTCATTTTGACAATATTTATACTACAAGTTATTATTTATTTAATATAAGACTCTAGTAGAATAAGTCTTTTTATTCTATTAATAGTTCTTTTTTTTATTTTAGGTTCTTTAGATATCCTTATTTTTACATTATATGCTAAATCTCTGTAAAATAGCGATTCTATAAGATATTCAACTATGCCTCTATCCTTAAAATCTATATCTATAATGCTATTAGAATATAGTTTTGAATCTAGTATCATAAGTTCATCAAAAAAGCTTAATCTCTCAGATTTACTCAAATAATCTTTACTTGGAATAAAGCTTTCACAATAATCTATTCTATAATTTACCACTTCATCATTTATTTCAAATCCATGTTGTCTCTTCATCAAGTCTTTATAAGCATTATTTTTCTTAGTCACATTATCTAGATTTTTGTTATAGTCCTCTTTTTTCCAATGTCCAAATAATCTACAATTTAGTGGTCTGACTTCATATATTAAACACCTATTATTATCATCTTTGAATGGACATGAATTTTTTTTAGAATACTCTTCAAAATAATAGTCTACTATTTTAATTATACATCTTCTTCTTAAATCCGCTCTATCTTCAAGATAACAAAATATATTCAAAAACTCAATTAAATTTATACCTACCGATTCCATACAACAATTACCACAACCAGAACAATTTCCAGTTGGTAAAGATTCATATACATCATTTAATTTATTAAAGAGCTTATTTTTAGTGGAATAATCTATACAATTTAAAATATCTTTATTTTTTATACTAGTCATTATTATTACTCCTTGTTATAATTATTAAGTTAATACAAACAATTATTATAACATATTTTTTAAATTTAATCGCATGAGGAGGCATTTTATGAATAGATATACAAAAATCATTAATATGATGGGAAGTTACTATACAAAAGACTTTGAAAAAGAAAAAAAGAATGTAATAAAAGTTAGAGAAGTTAAAGAGGATACTGTCAGAAAATTTTTCTTACAAGGTGACTGTGAAGTTCTAGTAGTATTTGAAGATACTGGCAAAGAAATCCTTATTGACGATTTTTCTCCTGAAGAAGATATCAAAAAATACTTAGGAGTAAAATTTATAAATAAAAAAAGATAGTTATTAAAACTAAACATCTAAATTAAATTTTAATAACTACAAGTTATTATTATATGCTTTCATAATTAAAAGTTATCTTTTATCTCTTTTTTAGACTTTAAGATAGCTTTTTTTCTATTTTTTGTAAAATAATTCCATAATACACACTAATATTTCACAAAATGATATAATATAACAAATAGATAAATTTTTTAAGTTTCTTAATACTTAATATTTTGCGAGGTGATTTTATGCAAATTTATTTTAGAGTTAAAGCTGTTGGCAAACGTAGACCTATGCTAGAACTTACCCCCTTTGATTTATCTGACAACATCAATTGCCTAAAAGAGGCTATCTCTGAAATTGTATCTAAAAATGTTCTTGAATATAATGAAAAGACCCCAGAAAAATCAATAATAAGCTTTTTAACTAGTGAAGATATTGAGTCTCAAGCTACTATTGGAAAAGTTGGATTCGGCTCTATCTACAATGAAAACAAACAATCTATAGAAAAAGCTATAGAAGTTGCACTACAAGCATTTGAAGATGGAATCTATAAAGTTCTTATAAACGAAGATGTTATTGAAGAACTCAATTCTCCTATAAATTTAAAAGATAGTGATATATTCACTTTTATAAGACTCACTCTACTTGCTGGAAGGATGTTTTAAAATAAATAAATTGGAGGTACATAAATGTCAGAACGTACTAGATTAGAAAAAAATCCTAAAATAATTGAAGATTTTAAAAACAATCTTACTAAATCTTCTTCAAAACCATATTACGATTTAACTGAAGCTCTTTGGGATTGTGTAAAAGACGAATCATACTATTATGATGTAAAAGATGAAAATAAATTCTTAGATATGATAAAAAAATACTATAATTGTTATTACTATGAAATTGAAAGTGTAGACACATTACTTTCTGGCCCTTTAAAAAATGCTTTAGAATTAATGTTTACTTCTGAGCAAGTAGAAGAACTTTGTCAATTAATTAAAAGAAAAATGAATTATACATATTCAGGAGGATACTATCGTAAAGGGTATCGCTCAAATAAACTTAAAGATTATTTTAGAAGTATAATTAGGCTTATTTCACATTATGTGAGTTTGATATATTACGATTTTTCTGTATTAGATTATCTTACACTTCCAGATAAAGTTCTTCAATATGATTATATAATGAGTGATAAAATCGCATTAGAAATAGATAATGGAAATGATGATGTAATCAATGCTTTAGAAGAAGTAATTTTTGGAGAAAATCAAACTGCCCTACTTACTAGACAAATGATAATTGGTATTATGAAAAGTCATAGTGAAAAATGCTATGAAATGCTTTCTAAACTTCTTTTGGCTGCTAAGCAACAAGAAGGTCTTAGACAACAAATTGTAGAAAGCCTAGACGAAGGTACAATTCCTGCATCTGTCTATATGTTAAAAACTATCCTAGATAACAATTTAGAAAGATTTAGTTCTGTTATAAGAGCTTTAGATACATGGACAGGGCTTGGTTTTTCAGACCAAAAACCTGGAATAATTCGTAAGTGCTTAGAACTTTCATATAAATCATTGACTGATAAAGAGTTTTGTATAGAGTCAATTAACAGTAAGGATAACCTTGAAATTTATTTTAGTTTATGGGCAGCTGCAACTTACAATATCTATGATTCATACACTCTTATTGAAAAATTGCTTTCATATGATGAAAAGTACAAAAAACTTGTGGCTCTTTACTTCTTATCAAATACAGAAAGTACATATTTTAAACACTCTGTTGCATCTAAAAATATTAAAGGCGACGATTTAGAGATACTTGCATGGGTAGTTAGAAATTTCTATGTAGAAAGTTCTGTTGGTTACTACTATAATTGGCAAAACCAAAAAGTTGATTTTGACTTATCAAATTCTCCTATTAATAAAGACTTTGATGCTAGAAAGGAACAATTTGAAAATCTAAAACATACTTTAGAACTTTTAAATTCAAAAACTAAGGAATTTTCTGGCAGTGTATTTCCATGGTCTTGGGTCGAAATTTCTTCTTACAGTATCCTTAGATGCATGATGACATTAACAGCATATGATATGAATACTCAATTTATGGATGTTCTAATGGACAACTATCTTCTTATGAGTTCTGATTTAAGAGCTTCATTTATAGCTAATTTTATAAATGAGCCAAAAACAGATAAACAACGTAGTTTCTTATTAGAATGTTTGAGCGATAAGAGTGTTTCTAATAGAGAAATTGTATTAAGTCTACTTAAAGAACTTGACTTATCAGATGTAGAGTTAGACAGAATAAACAACTTACTTACTTTAAAAACAAGCTCTATCAGGCAAACAGTAATAAAGATTTTACTTGAACAAGATGATTTAAAACTAGAAAATATTGCTTCTTCTCTAATAAAATCTTCAAATTCGCAAAAATGTCTTGGAGGACTTGAAATTGTAAACTTATTAAAAGACAATACTGATAGACAAGAACTATACAATAAACTTATTTCATTAGTGGAAAGTGTTGATAAGTCTAAAAAGAATACATCTCAAGTTCAGATATTAATTGATAATTTATTAGGTAAAGCAAAAAATGATTATTGTAAAGAAAATGGATTTGGGATATACAATCCTGAAAATAAGCTTCAAATTCCTGAACAATTTGATTTTAAATACGATTCCTCTACTCCATCAAAACTTAATAAGATTATTTCCAATTTAAGCTTATCTTCTAATGAGGATTCTGTTTCTATATCAACTAAAAAAGAAGCTAAGAAGATTCTCGATGTAGATATAAATAAAATATTAAAAGTATATGAAAAATTTGATGAACTTATTATTGAAAATGCAGATTATGAGTATGAGGTTGAGAGATGGTCAGGTAATATGGATAAAATACTTTTAGGTTACTCTACATATAATCTAACTCCTATTAAACATATAACTGGAAATAATAAGGATACTATTGATAATTATCCATTAGCTGAACTTTGGAGAGAAACTAGTAAGAAACTTAATTTAGATTATAAAATAATCCTTGATATTTTATTTTATAGCATACGCTCATGCTCTTATCATGAAATAGAAAAAAGTTGGTTTTCATCTATATACTCAAATGTCCTTGATGAAAAAAAACAAAAAAAATTATATACAAAATTAGATAAATTAAAATTTGATGTTCTTACAAGAAAAATACTTGCAGTATTACTAAATGAATTTGACCAGAAAGAAATGTTTGAATACTGTTTAGATACATACTACAAACTTAGAAACCTATTAACTACTGAACAATGTAAAAAGCAAAGAGTTGAGTTTACTAAAAACTACTATAGACAAAATGAATACTGCCCTGCTTTAGATGCACCAATTTTAAACTATTGGCTTGGAAAGGCACATTCATTTATTTATGATGATATTTCTTTTACTAAGTTCTTCTATACTACATTTGCAAATTATCAACTTTTAGAATATAAATTCCCATTTTATACTAATATAGATATATTTGCTCGTGCATATGAATTGGGATTAATGACTGAGGAACAAATCAATCGAGAAATTGTAACTGGATACAATGCAACAAATATAATACGAATTTTGACAAATCCTAGATGGGGTGGTGATACATTAGAAAAACATCCATGGCTTGAAAACAATATAAAAACAGTTACAAATAGAATTATAGAAATCGAATCACGTAGGGGTGATATGCCAACAGAAGTTTCTCATCTAGCTGATAATATACAACATTTTGAGGGTATGAATTATTTCGTAAATATCTTAGTTGCTCTTGGTAAAGAAACTTTCCAAAGAGGATATTCATATGGTAGTAATTATTCAAAAAAAGATGTTTTGAGTTCTCTACTTAAAAATTGTTATCCTACTAAAGAAGATAATTCTAAAGAATTAAAAAAATTACTTAAAACTACTGATATTACTGAATTAAGATTAATAGAAGCTGCTATGTATGCTCCTCAATGGGTAAATATAATTGAAAAATATTTAAACTGGAAAGGTTTAAAGAGTACAATTTGGTATTTCCATGCACATATAAATGAAGGCTTCTCTGCTCAAAAAGAATCAGAAGTTGCTCTATTCTCTCCTATATCACCACAGAGTTTCATGGATGGAGCATTTGATGTGGATTGGTTTTTAGATTCATATAAAACTATTGGAGAAGAAAGATTCAATCTCCTTTACAAATCAGCTAAATACATAACTAGTGGTGGAAACTCTCACAGACGTGCACAACTTTATGCTGATGCTACACTTGGAAAACTTGATAAAGATATGCTGATGAAAGAAATTGAAACAAATAGAAATCAAGATAAATTGAGAAGTTTCTCTTTACTTCCTATGAAAAAAGGAGACCTTAAAGAAGCAACTTTCCGTTATGAATTTATTCAAAAGTTTGCTAAAGAAAGTAAACAATTTGGTGCACAACGTCGTGAAAGTGAATCAAAGGCTTGTGCTATAGCAATGGAAAACTTAGCTAGAAGTGCTGGTTTTGAAGATATCAATCGTATGATGTGGGCTCTTGAAACGGAAAAACTAAATGAGGTTGCTCATATATTTAAACCAAAGAATATTGATGGAACTTCACTTTGGATAGATGTTGATGAAAAAGGAAAAACATCTATAAAAGTCCAAAAAGGTGATAAGACTTTAAAAAGTGTACCAAAAACTCTTGCAAAACATCCATATGTACTTGAACTTAAATCAGTACAAAGAGATTTAAAAAGTCAGTATTCTCGTGCAAAACAAAGTTTAGAGCAAGCTATGAAAAATGAAACAGTATTTACAGTTAAGGAAATCTCCAATATTTATAAAAACCCAGTTATTTGTCCTTTAGTTAAAAATCTAGTTTGGCTATGTGATGATACTATCGGATATATATATAATGATAAGTCTAAGTTCTTTATTTGTGATACAACTGGTGAACCTTATAGATTAACTGCAAAAAATAAATTAAAACTTGCACATCCAGTTCATCTGTTTGAATCTGGTAAATGGAGTGAATTCCAACATGACTTATTTGATAAGCAAATTGTTCAACCATTTAAGCAAGTGTTCCGTGAATATTATAGAATAAATGCTGACGAATTATCTGAAAAAACTATATCTCGTAGATATGCTGGCCATCAAATCCAGCCAAAGAAAACTGTAGCACTTCTTAGAAATCAACTTTGGACTGTTGACTATGAGGAAGGTTTACAAAAAGTATTCTACAAAGAAAATATAGTAGCAAAGATGTTTGCACTTGCAGATTGGTTTTCACCAGCAGACATTGAACCTCCAACTATTGAAACAGTAGAATTCTTTAATAGAAAGACTTATAAAAGCTTAGAACTAGCTTCTATACCGCCAATTCTTTTCTCTGAAGTTATGCGTGATATAGACCTTGTTGTAAGTGTTGCTCATGCTGGTGGTGTTGACCCTGAGACAAGCCACTCTACTGTAGAGATGCGTATAGCTATTGCTAAAGAACTACTATTGCTATTAAAGATTAAGAATGTCAATTTTGAAGGCTCTCATGCTCTTATAGCAGGTAATTTAGGTGATTATTCTGTACATATGGGTTCTGGTATTGTACATAAAAAAGGAATGGGTGCTTTAAATATACTTCCTGTACATTCTCAAAGTAGAGGTAAGATATTCCTTCCATTTGCTGATGAAGACCCTAAGACTGCTGAGATTATGTCTAAGATATTATTACTTGCTGAAGATAATAAGATTAAAGACCCTAGTATCTTAAGCAATTTATAAATATAAAACTATCTCTAAAATATATTGGACTTTCTAATTTTTTAAAGAAAGTCCAATATATTTTACACTATAACTTATATAAATTAACTCATAATTATAAATCATTTTTATATAAACTTTTCTTATATATCATCTTTATAATACTTATTGTATAACAGAATTTGTTCCTCTCTTTTCACTAGAATCTTTTAACCCTATAAAATCTATATAGAAAATCTTTTTCTAGAGATTTATTTAATATGGCATTTTCTTGAAAATTTATAAACCTTATCTCCAAGGAAGATTTATTTATAGGTATAATCTTATGTATAAGCCTTAAATTTACTATGTATTGTCTATGAGTCATAAAGAAATTAGGAGGTAGGCGTTTTTGCAAGTCATCAAAGTTCTCGTAAAATTTTATTGTATCTTCATCTTTAGTATATAGATTGATAGCCCTTGAATTTTTCTCAAACATAACTATATCATCAAAGTTAATCATATGTATCTGTTTCCTTATTTTATATACAAAAAGAGTGTCTTCTATAAAATTATTTTTAGCAATTTTATGAGAGTTAATATGGTCTATTGCTATGTTAATTGAATCAAGTATTTTTTCTTTTTTAAATGGCTTAACTATAAAATCTATAGGATGTACTTTAAAACTCTCAAGACTGTAATCAGCAAAACCTGTTACAAATACTATATGTATATCTTTATCTATAGAAAGAATTTCTTTGGCAGAATCAATCCCATTTTTATATGGCATATCAATGTCAATAATCAATAAATCTATTTTCTCATTTTTTATAAATTCAATTGCTTCTATGCCATCCTTGACTTTCTTAACATAATCTACATATCCAGATTCTTTAACTATATTTGCTATATCATCTCTTACAATTTTATCATCATCACAAATCAAAACTTTTATCATAAACTTCTCTCCTCCTAACTAATAATATTTTGGTATTAAGATTACAAATTCAGTTAAAAAATCATCACTATTTACAAGTATACTATAATCATACTTATCTAATATATTTTTAACTAGATATAACCCAAAACCTCTATCTTGTCCTTCTTTAGTGCTAAACCCATCCAAAAATATACTTTCAACATTATGTATTTTAGGACCATTATTTTTTATGGCTACAATATACTGAAATTCATCTTCATATGCATGCAATCTTATATACTTCTTTTCCTTTTTTATAGCAGACAAAGACTCTATTGCATTGTCTATTATATTTAATAGTACTGAACTCATGTCGTTAGGTTCAATCTCTAAATTATCCATAAAATCTTGAATATAGACATCAAAAGATATATTCTTTTCAAGGCATTCCTCATATTTTAATGAAGCTATAGCATCTAAATAAGATACTTTCCCATACCTTGAGTTTTTTGATTTAAAGTTATTTGATATATTCATTATATATCCTTTAGCATCTTCATCTAACCCAGTATTTAATAGAGAATACACTACTTGCAAATGTTTCAAATAGTCATGTTTTTGACTTCTTAATTTGACGATTATATTATCCTTATGATTTATTTTACTATCTAGCTTTTGTAACTTGGATTCTTGTTCATTGTTATTATTTATCAATCTTATAAATTTAAAACCTATATAACAACTTAAAATAATTAAAATTAGAAAAAATATAATGTTTAATACTCCTTCAAGTAAAGAATTATATCCTAAACTTAATTGTATATATTGAATACTCTCCATGAATAAAATCCATACAAAACATGATAAAAAAAATGTTAGTAGTCCTCTTTTTAATATGTCTAATTCTTTGTAAAACCTATACTTATTCATTATAAGGTTACTAAATATAAATAAGGTTAGTATTACTATAGGAAATATAAAGTTATTCTCCATAATTTCCCTCCCATCTACAATTTATATGAAAATTATATCATTTTAAAAAAATTATGTAAAAAGTCAAAATTTACATATAGATTAACTAAACTTGTAAAAACACATATAAATTTGTACAATTAACTGATTAAAATTTGAAAATACTTACTTTGCTATATATTTTAGATAAATATATAATTGATTTAGTTAAGAAAGGAAGGTGGTAAACATGAAAGATAATTTGAAAATAGTACTAAGGTATATAAAAAGTTATAAAGCTAGGTCTTTAGCAATTGCTGTGAGTATAATTCTTGCCACATCACTCATTGTCGGTATTGGTACCCTCTCAAGAAGTTCTCAGCAAGCAGATGTAGATAGATTGAGAAGAGAACTTGGAACTGACCATGCATACTTTAAAGATATAAAGATAAATCAATTAGAATCCATAAAATCTAGTAAAGATATTAAAAATTTGGGTATAACATCTTACTATGCATCCACAGATGTTAATGAAAAATTACCTATAAACATAGAATATGCAAATAAAAATTACTTGACTAGCCATTCTAAACTTATAAAAGGTAGCTTTCCAAAAGCTAGCAATGAGGTGGTAGTAGAGAAATGGGTCTTAAATAGTATGGGTTTAAAACCAGAGATAAATCAAGACCTTACTTTTAAATTATATCAAAAAGAAAATCCAGAGACTTTTAAAGTCGTAGGAATACTTGAAGATAGATATATAGAAAAGAGCAAGGGAAAATGTGAAATTTTTTTGAATCTCAATGAATCAAAATTGGATAAGTTTACAGCTTATGTTGAATTTAATGAGGGCAGTGATATAAATACAAACATAGACAATATAGCAAAAAATGCTATGTTGGATGAGAATAGTATAGGAAAAAACTCAATGCTTATAGACTCTACTATGGAAAATGGTATTTTAGATGATTCAAGTAAATTCGTTGCAATTGCTATGAGTCTATTTGCTGGTATTGTAATATATAGTATCTATGTTATATCAATATACCAAAGAGTACAGGAATATGGTGTCTTAAGAGCAATTGGAGCCACTAATTTTAGGATTTTCAAACTTATGTTTTATGAACTTTTCATACTTGCTTTGATAGCAATGCCTATAGGTATATGTACAGGTATGGGGGGAGCACAAATATTTAATAGGTCTGCAGGAAATATTAAATTTGAAGGAAATATAAATGTTACACCTTTTGTTATTCCAGATAAAATAATCCTCTTATCAATTGCATGTACAATACTAACAATACTGATTATAAGTTTCTTTACATACTTAAAAATAAGAAGAATTTCCCCTATTGATGCTATCAGAAAAACTTTTGGAACTGATAAAAATGTAACCAAAGTTAATTCTTTAATATCCAAATTAACTTTAAATATATCAGTAACAAAATCTATATCTGCGAAAAACATCTTTAGAAATAAAAAGGGCTTCATTGTAATTATATTATCTATGAGCATAGGAGGTATAATCATCATAAAAGACAATTATAAATCTTCTTTTTTAGATGTCCAAAACAAAAGTAGTCAAGAGCAAACATATATGAATGCAGATTTTATTCTATCAAATGTTTTTCTAAATGAAACTGGCAACAGCACTTCTTTCAAGGATATAAAGGGTTTTAATGATAATCAGATAGACAAAATAAAAAATATAGATGGAATTGACAAAATAAAAACTGCTAGCATATTGAACACGAGAATAGAGGTAGATACAATAAATAGATTAGATTACTACGAAGCTATAAATTCAGCTCCTTATTATAAGAAATTTCCTCTATTCACAAAAAATAAGACTACCGGAAAATATACACTAAAACAAAAGTTAAGAGGTTATGATGATGAGATGATAAAATCATTAGAAAAATACTTGGTAAGTGGAAGTATAAATTTGAAAAAAATGAAAAAAGAAAACTTGTCTATAGTATATGTACCAGAAATTTCTAAAACACAGAAATATTCAAAGACTTTTACTCCTGGCGCAGGCACACCAGCTGTAGATATAAAAGTAGGCGATACTATAAAGGTCAAATATCCAAAAGTTGGAATAGATACAGGACTTTATGAAAGTCAAAAAGATAATTATGAATATCTAGAATATGATTTTAAAGTTGGAGCTATTGTAAGTTATCCTTTTGCAGATAATGGTATGTACTCTGGAGATGAGGGTGTAGATGTAATAACGAGTAGCGAATATCTAAAAAAATTAACTGATGTAGATAAGTATAACTTAGTTTATATAGACCTTAATAAAAATGCAAACAAGAAAAAAATAAATAAACTTTTGGGTAAAATTGGAAGTGAAGTTCCTGGAACTACAACGGTAGATATGATGGTAGAAAAAGAAAACTCTGATAAGATGACATCTAGGTCCATGATTTATAATTATGGTATAGTAGCAGTGATGTTCATAATTAGTGTATTTAATATAATAAATAACATAAGTTATAACTTAACCTCAAGAACTAACGAATTTGGAATGTTAAGAGCTATTGGTATCTCTGAGAAAGGATTTAAAAATATGATACTCTATGAGGGAATATTATATGGAGCACTCTCAAGTATAATTACCATTGTGGCTGGTCTTATAATACAATTTAAAATGTATTACCTGCAGGGATTTGTATCATATGGATTGGGATTTTCAATAGATTACAAAATATATATCCTAGTTGTTTTAGCAAACATAATTGTAGGTATTCTAGCTACATATATTCCATCAAGGAAGATAAATAAAATTAGTATAGTCGAAGCTATAAACATTACAGAATAGGAGGAGTAATTATGCCTATATTAGAGATTCTTAACTTAGGTAAGATTTATGGAAAAAAAGAAACATCTGTACATGCACTAAAGGATGCAAATTTAAAAATAAATAAGGGTGAATTTGTTGCAATAATTGGTCCAAGTGGAAGTGGGAAAAGCACATTTCTACATTTAGTAGGTGGTCTTGAGAGACCAAGTAGTGGAACTATAAAAGTCGATGGTAAAGATATATGTTGCCTTTCAGATAAAGAACTAGCAAAATATAGAAGACAAAAAGTAGGATTTGTCTTTCAACAGTATAACCTAATTCCAGTATTAAATGTAAAAGAAAATATAGAATTACCACTAAAGTTAGACAATAAAAAAGTCGATGAAGAATACATCAAAGACCTTATAAATTTATTGGGGCTTAATGAGAGGAAAAATCATCTTCCAAATCAATTATCTGGTGGTCAACAACAAAGAGTTGCTATTGCACGTGCTTTATCTACAAAACCAAGTATAATCCTAGCAGATGAACCAACAGGAAATTTGGACAGCAAAACTACAGAAGAAGTCATGGATTTACTAAAAAGTTCAATAAAAAAATATAACCAAACGCTTATAATAATAACACATAATGAAAATATTGCTAGAAAAGCAGATAGAATTATATCTATAATAGATGGAGAGCTTAGTTAAACTAACACTCTAAAATCATTTATAGAAAAGAGGATTTAAATGTTATTAGTTTTAGGTAATTTAAATTTAGACTTGGATTTTGACTACAGAATAATAAGAGAAGAAAATGATGATGTAGATATATTTATAGATATTAGTTATCGTAGCTTAGATATAGATACTGATGGTTCTAACTTATTTAATTCTAGAATCCAATTTCCATTTGTAAGAGCATTAATTCTAAGATTAAATAAGAACAAGCAATGTATGACAATTCATTTGTTAAGAGATATAGATTTATTTTCTGCCTTTGCTAACTTCGAGGTAGATTACAACGACTCTGTCATAAATATAAAAAATCAAAATGAGAAAGTTATTCTAAATAAATCTATCAAAAAGTAATAAGGGGGCCTTAATAGGCCCCAGTTTTTTTGTTTTCTATACCTATTATATCATGATAAATAGATTAGTCAATAGAATTTTCTGAATATTTTTATAATTTTTTCATAAAGTTTTTTATATATTATACTTTAAAATTATATGTAATAAAAAAATTTTGTGACTAATTTTAAAGTTAATTGATTAAATATACATATTCAAAATCAATATAAATTTTCTTACCTTTTATCATTTTTATTTAGGTTTTAAGTTATAATCTATCATTAACAAATATTTATATATAGCTCTAATAAAACTCTATTTATATGCAAATCTAATAATTTATATACAAGTCTAATAACTTATATTCAAGTCTAATAGAATTAATATTCTAAAAGAAATATTATTTACCATAATAAACTTTTAAATATATCTCTTTTAATTCACTCATCAATGGATATCTAGGATTTGCACCTGTACATTGGTCATCAAATGCTTGTTCAACCATAGCATCCAATCCCTCTAAGAATTTAGCTTCATCTACTCCTGCCTCTTTTATAGTCTTAGGAAGACCCACTCTTGCCTTTAATTCATCTATTGCTTTTATAAGATTATCCACTTTTTCTTGGTCTGTATTTCCTTTAATTCCTGCGAAAGAAGCAAATTCAGCATATCTTTGTATACAATCAGGGTATCTGTATTGTGAAAATGCGCCCATCTTATTTGGAGCCTCTGCACAATTGAACTTAATTACTTCATTTATTAACAATGCATTTGCAACACCGTGTTGAACATGGTGGAATGCACCAAGTTTATGTGCCATAGAGTGGCAAATTCCTAAGAAAGCATTTGCAAAAGCCATACCAGCCATAGTAGATGCCATTGCCATTTTTTCTCTTGCTACTTTATCAGTCTTTCCATTTTTATATGCACGAGGTAAATATTCAAATATTATTTTGCCTGCTTGAAGTGCTAGTCCATCAGCTGGTTCAGTTCTTAGCATAGATACATATGCCTCTAGTGCATGTGTTAATGCATCAACACCTGATGCTGCTGTTAATCTTGGTGGCATTTCCATCATCATATCTGCATCAATTATAGCCATATTTGGCATTAATTCATAATCTGCTAATGGATATTTTACACCTGAATCTTGGTCAGTTATAACTGCAAATGGAGTTACTTCTGAACCAGTTCCTGCTGAAGTAGGAATAGCTGCAAAGTATGCTTTTTCACCCATCTTAGGGAATGCATATACTCTTTTTCTTATATCCATAAATCTCATTGCTAAATCTTGGAAATCTACTTCTGGATGCTCATACATTACCCACATTATCTTACCAGCATCCATTGCACTACCTCCACCTACAGATATTATTAAGTCTGGTTGGAAATCGGACATAGCCTTAGCCCCTTCTCTTGCACAAGCTAGTGTTGGGTCTGGAGCAACATCAAAGAATGTAGTATGCTTAATTCCCATTTCATCCAATAAATCAGTTAGTTTTTTAGTATAACCATTATTGTAAAGGAAAGAGTCTGTTACTATAAAAGCTTTCTTCTTGTTCATGACATCTTTAAATTCTCTTGCTGCTACACCTAAACATCCTTTTTTGAAATAAACTTTTTGTGGGGCTCTAAACCAAAGCATATTCTCTCTCCTTTCAGCTACTGTCTTGATATTAAGTAAATGCTTAACTCCTACGTTTTCTGATACTGAGTTTCCACCCCAAGAACCGCAACCAAGAGTAAGAGATGGAGCTAATTTAAAGTTATATAAATCACCTATACCACCTTGTGATGATGGAGTATTAACTAATACTCTACAAGTCTTCATAGCATTTACAAACTTCTCTACTCTCTCTGGTTGATTGATAGAGTCTGCATACAATGATGAAGTATGACCATACCCACCATCAGCAACTAATTTTTCAGCCTTAGCAACTGCATCTTCAAAACTCTTAGACTTGTACATTGCAAGGACAGGAGAAAGTTTTTCATGTGCAAAAGGTTCCTCTACTTCAACAGATTCAACTTCGCCAATTATTATCCTAGCTGTTTTTGGCACTTCTACATCTGCCATTTTTGCTATTACATGAGCTGGTTGTCCAACTATTTTTGCATTTAAAGTTCCATCAATTATTACTACTTTACCTACCTTTTCTGTTTCTTCTTTATTTAAGAAATGTGCTCCACGATATTTAAATTCTTTTTTAACTTCTTCATATATTTTTTCTGGTACTATTACTGCTTGCTCAGAAGCACATATCATACCATTATCAAATGATTTTGATACTAATATTGAACTTACAGCCATTTTTATATCTGCACTCTCATCTATTATTGCTGGTACATTTCCAGGTCCAACTCCAACAGCTGGTTTACCTGAAGAATATGCAGATTTAACCATTCCAGGTCCGCCAGTAGCTAATATAAGGTCTGCTTCTGCCATAACAACATTAGTCAATTCAATTGAAGGCACATCTACCCAACCTATAAGACCTTTTGGTGCTCCTGCCTTAACTGCTGCATCATGTACAACTCTAGCCGCTTCTATAGTACAGTTTTTAGCTCTTGGATGAGGGGAGAAAATTATACCATTTCTAGTTTTTAGTGCTATTAGGGACTTGAATATTGCAGTTGATGTAGGGTTAGTTGTTGGTATAACTGCTGATAATACACCTACTGGTTCAGCAATCTTTGTAAATCCAAATGCCTCATCTTTTTCTATAACACCACAAGTTTTAGTGTCTTTATAAGCATTATAGATATACTCTGAAGCGAAATGGTTTTTTATAACTTTATCTTCAACAATACCCATACCAGTCTCTTCAACTGCCATTTTTGCTAGGGGAATTCTTTGTTGATTTGCTGCAGTTGAAGCAGCTAAGAAAATTTTATCTACTTGCTCTTGTGTAAATGTTGCAAATTCTTTTTGTGCTAATCTAATTTCCTCTAGCCTCATTCTTAATGTCTCAACACTATTGACAATCTCAGGGCTACATACTTCAACAGCTACTGTTTCTACAACCTTTTCTTTTTTCTCCATAACTAAAAACCTCCCTAAATAATTATGCATCTCCTATTTTTATAAATCTTAAATGCATCATCTATTATATTTTTAACCTATACTTAAAATAATTTTATAGATTTCATATCTATACTTTAGATTTTATTTATTTTATGCCCTTAGGTCAAGAAGTTTTTTTCTGAATATTTTGTCAATTTATTTTTTAACAAATATATTATTTTTTTTACTTTTATTAAATTTTTTTATTTAAATAAGATATATTTCATTTGAATAATTTACTTTGACTAAATAAACTACTAAAATGATAATTTATATCTTTCACTTTTTTTATTTATTAAATTTTATATGTTATTTTTACAAGTAAGACATAATATTTTTGTCATATTTTCATAAAATAACACTTATTTTTGATTTATATGCATTTTTTCTTTTGATAATGACTATGTAATTTTTAAAAATATATAAA
This sequence comes from Clostridioides sp. ES-S-0190-01, assembly GCF_020658275.1. Lineage (NCBI taxonomy): Bacteria > Bacillati > Bacillota > Clostridia > Peptostreptococcales > Peptostreptococcaceae > Clostridioides > Clostridioides sp. ES-S-0190-01. The sequence goes on from NZ_JACVWA010000017.1 coordinate 119,235, forward strand.
TTAAAAACATTTTAGTTTCTATAAGTTATTTTTAAGTCAATATCTTAAAATAATATTTTTCATGTAGATAAACAATTTTTATATCAACCTCGTTAATTTTTTACTTACAATATGTATACAAAAAATTTTACAGCACAAAATTATTTATAAATTCTTAGTTTATTATCATATTAATTAATTTTTTCTCAGGTATATCCAATCAATTAATTGTGAATAAAAATTAATTTAATTGGGTAAAAGTAGATATCATAAAAAATTTTATATTAAATTTGTAGTACTTATATAAGAGATAAAATTTCCTATAATATTTTTTCATTAAATTTTTTCTTTTACAACAAATACTTACTACCTTTTGATATAATATTTTTATCAGTTATTATATTCAGGTTTTGAAAGGAGTATTAAAATGAGTTTATTAGTTTTCGGACATAAAAATCCAGATACAGATTCAATATGTTCTGCAATTTCATTAGCACATTTAAAAAACAAATTAGGGATAGAAGCAACAGCTTATGCTTTAGGAGACATCAGAAAGGAAGCTAAATACGCCTTAGATTACTTTAAGGTAGATGCACCTGAAATCTTAGATAACGTTAGAATACAAGTTAGAGATTTAAATTATGATAAGGTAGTACCTTTAACTCCAACTTCTTCTATATTAGAAGCCTATAATCTTATGGATGAAAAAAAGGTTAAAACATTACCTGTAACTTATGAGGATGGAACTTTTGCTGGTATTATTACCATGAAAGAAATAGCTAAAAACCTTCTTCATCAACATTTTACAACTATACACACATCACTATCAAATATCTGCAAAAACCTTAATGGTAATATCCTTGTAGATTGTGGTGAAGATGTAAAAGGTAGAGTTGTTACTTTATCATTTGGTATGGAAACCCTGATAGAGACTTTAAAAGAAGGGGATATAGCTATTGTTGGCGATAGATATGATAGTATTGAATACGCAATTGATACAAAAGTTAAGCTTTTAATACTTACCAATCATACAAAAATTTCAAAAGACTTACTAGCTCTTGCTAAAATAAATGGAGTGTCTGTTGTTTCTGTTGAAAGTGACAACTACAAAACTTCTAATGTCATAAATCAATGTAGTTTCTTAGATTCTATAGAAGCCACAGATAATTTGATTACATTTAAAGAAGATGACTATATGGATGAAATAAAAGAAATTATGTTAGAAACAAATTTTAGATCTTATCCTATATTAGATGATGACAATAAGTTTTTAGGATTAATTTCAAAAGGGCATCTATTAAATCCATCTAAAAAGAATGTTGTTTTAGTTGACCATAATGAATATGCTCAAAGTGCTGATGGAATTGAACAAGCAAATATAGTTGAAATAGTTGACCATCATAAACTTGGTGGTATTTCTACTGATGTTCCTATGTCTTTTAGAGTTATGCCTGTTGGATGCAATAGTACTATAATTTATCAAATGTATAAAGAAAATAATGTTGAGATACCTTATGAAATAGCTGGTCTTCTTTTATCTGCTATATTATCTGATACATTATTATTTAAATCTCCAACAACTACTGATATGGATAAGAAAGCTTGTGAAGAATTAAGTAAAATAGCAAAAGTAGACATGGAAAAATATGCTATGGATATGTTTAAATGTGGTACTTCTTTAGATGAGTTTACTATAGAACAAATAGTAAATATGGACTTTAAAGAGTTTAACATGAGTGGACATAGAGTTGGTATAGGACAAGTATTTACTTTAGACACAGACTCTATATTTGCTAAGAAGGATGAATTTTTATCTTATATAAATTCAACTGATTATGACAAATTAGTTCTTGCAGTTACAGATATAATAAAAGAAGGTTCTTATTTAATTTACAAAGCAGAAGATAGATTGATTGCTGATGCATTTGGTATTGAAGGAGTTCAAGGAACATTTGCTCCAGGTGTTGTATCTAGAAAGAAACAATTAGTACCTAACTTAACTACTGCAATTAAAAATTTTAAATAATATAAAATCTTTAAACAACACAAAAACTGTTTCAAATTTAAATTTGAAACAGTTTTTTATATTTTTATTAAACCCTTCAATATATTTAATGTCTTTGTTAAAGTACATACTTAGTTACAATATGTCACTTAAAAATTTACTGTTTGAAATTCTTTTATAACAATATTAAATTCCATAAAAAAATACACTATTAGAAAACTCTAATAGTGTATTTTTCTCTTCTTATTATATATTACACTTTAAATTATTCCTTGACTGGTTTAGCTGGTGTAAACTAAACCAGTCTCTCTCAAATATTAAGCACTTTTTTCTTATTATGTTCTTTAGGATTTATTGTCTCTATTATTGTAAACCAAAGTTATGAAATTGTAAATAGAATATATTACCATTATAATGTTTTTTCTTAAATAAAAATATACAAATAACTTTCTTTTCTTAAATAAAATCGCTAAAATAGCTTTAAAAAATGTTAAAATAAATGTTTTCCATCTATCTTCTATATTTATTTTAATATATTATATATTAAAAACTTAATCATAAATAATTTAATATAATTATTTTTCTATAATACTTTAAGATGATGTTCTGATAAGATTACTGGAGTTATTTAGTATAATAAAAATTTAATAGATAATTAAATTTCAGTAAAACAAAGTATAATAGAATAAATTAAAAAGTGAGATGTTATTATATTTTCTAGAGAATATAATAACATCTCACTTTATCTTTAAGTTGTATATATTTTTTCTTTTATCTGTGTCCTAGTTTTTTTCAACGTCTGAGTAATCTACTCCAAAAGTTTCTACAGTTACAGCTTTCATAACTTGCGGAGTCTGTGGCTTGTCCGCTGCTCCTGTTCTAACTGATGCTATTTCATCAACTGTATCCATACCTTCTATAACTCTACCAAAACCTGCATATTGACCATCTAAATGTGGTGAATTTTTATGCATTATAAAAAATTGAGAACCAGCTGAATTAGGTGCCATAGTTCTAGCCATTGATATAACGCCTCTTTCATGCTTTAAATTGTTAGTGAATCCATTTCCACTAAATTCACCTTTTATAGAATGTCCTGGGCCACCCATTCCAGTACCATTTGGGCATCCACCTTGTATCATAAATCCTGGTATTACTCTATGAAATGTTATTCCATTATAATATCCATCATCTACTAATGATACAAAATTTTTAACTGTATTTGGTGCTATATTTGGGTACAACTCAATTTTTATTTCTTTTCCATTTTCCATTACTATAGTTACTATAGGATTTTTATTTTCCATGACTTATTACCTTCCTTTTTATTAATTAAATTACACAATTACATTTATTATATTATACTCTAAATTAAACTCTAGCAAGTATATTTTTTCCTATTTCATATCCTTCTTGATATATAGTTTTACAAAACTCATCATCAAAGTTAAGAGTATCTTTAGGTGCAAATTGAGTGTTAGGTCTAACTACTATTATTTTATCTTCATTATATATTTTTTTGATGTCATCTGGTAAATCATAATTATACTTTGTGGATATCAGAATAATTTTATCCACATTATCCACAATTAAAGGCTCAATTAACGCACTCCTAATTAGACCTCCATCCAATTTAAAACCATCATAAATACCATCTTGCACATCCTTCATGAATTGTTCTTTAAATCCAAGAGTAGCATTTGGATTTGATGGTAACAATCCACTATATGAAATGCTTAAAATTGCTTCGTCTTTAGGCATTTTTGACACATTTACAACCTTTTCTGATACTACCTTATTATTAACTTCTACATAGTTAACATAGAAGTTCATTTTCTCTATTTTACTACTATCTAGTTCTCTCAGATTATCTATAGCTGGAGAATTATCCACAGTATTATTTACTATTTTCACATTTCCGTTCTGGATATCTTTTATATTTGTCCACATTTTTTTCAAGTTATCAACATTACCTGTGTATAAATAATATCCATTTATTGCTCCTATTGATGTTCCTGAAATTGAATAAAAATGATTTATTCCATTATCATACAAAGCGTTAACTACCCCTGCTTGGTAAGCTCCCTTTGCTCCTCCACCTTCTAAGCATAGTCCTAGTTTCATAGTTTCATCTCCAAATTGTTTATCTTATATTTATATTTCAAAAAACTTACTAAATGTTTTATATATACTATAATGGTCTTCAACATTACCTAATTCCCTTATAGAATGCATTGCTAAAATTGGACTTCCTACATCCACAGATGGTATATCTACATGAGTAGAGGATATTGGACCTATAGTACTTCCACCCCTCTCATCTGACCTATTTACAAATTCTTGATACTCGACATTAGCTTCCTTACATATATTTTTGTAAACAGCTATAGAATATCCATCACTTGTATATGCTTGACTTGCATTTATCTTTATAACAGGCCCTTTTCCCATAACTGGTTTATTGGTTGGGTCATGTTTTTCTGGAGTATTTGGATGAATAGCATGAGCTAAATCTGATGATATCATGAAAGACGAATAAATAGCCTCAAAAAATCCTTCTCTATCTTTCCCTATTGATAAACATATTCTCTCCAATATATTTAATAGCATATTTGAATCTGCACCTTGTTTAGTAGAACTTCCAACTTCTTCATTGTCAAATACAGCCATTACATTTACACCACTTTGTCCTTTAGCATCAACTAAAGCATTTAAACTAGCATGTACCATTGCAAGATTATCTTGTCTTCCAATAGATATAAATTCCTCATTAGCCCCTATTAAACTTCCTTTTTCAAATTCATATAAGAACAAATCAAAGTCTATTATATCTTCCACTTTTACATTTAAATTAGATGATATTTGTTTTAAAAGAAAGTTATCTTTTTCTAATGTATCATTTAATAATCCAACTAAAGGTAACATATCTTTCTGCTTATTATATGAATGACCATCATTTATGCTTCTATTCAAATGTATAGCTAGATTTGGTATTATACAAATTGGTTTTTTAAAGTCGATAAGTTTTTCCTTTGGCTTAAGTACACTATCTCCTTTTAAGACTACTCTTCCAGCTATACCAAGTGGTCTATCTAACCATGTACTTAATATTGCTCCTCCATAACATTCTGTATTCAGCTTCAAATAAGCTTTCTCAGCTTCTATTTCTGCATTTGGCTTAATACTAAATGTAGGAGAATCTGAATGAGAACCTATTATTCTAAACCCACCTTCTTCTATATTATCTGAGTTAACTACAAAAGCTACTATAGCAGATAAATTTTTAGTCACGTAGTATTTTCCACCTACTCTTAGATTCCATTTCTTATTTAAAGCTAACTCTTCAAATCCATTTTTATCTAAAACTTCTTTAGCACTATCAACTGCGTGAAAAGATGATGGGCTATCGTATATGAAATCTATTAAATTTTTAGCAAAGCTTATACTATCCATTCCTAATTTTCCTCCATTATAAAATATCTAGTGTTGTATATTCTTTATTTATTTTTTTAATTCCTTGCTTATCAAAGGCTATAGTAACATCTGTTCCAGTTATAGACACGACTGTTCCAACCCCAAATTTAGGATGATGTACTTTAGAACCAAGCTTTATATCTTCTGGATTAGTCTCTTTATTTGAATCTTTTATTGTAGCGTTAACATTATCTGCAACTTTAGATTTACTTATAGTATTCATATACTTTTTAGTATATTTATCTAACATATTATAACTTGCTTTAGAATAACTTAATTCTTTTTTCATTTTGTACAATCTTTCTATACATTCTTCTGGTAACTCTTCCATAAATCTTGAAGCTATTGCAACATTTGTTTTACCATATAGCGTTCTTTTTTCAGTTAGTGACATGTATAACTCCTCTTTAGCTCTAGTTATACCAACATAACAAAGCCTTCTTTCTTCTTCTATTTGAGATTCACTCAGAGACTTTATAGCTCTTGATATAGGAAATAGTCCTTCTTCCATCCCTGTTAAAAATACAACTGGAAACTCCAATCCTTTAGATGTATGAATTGTCATAAGAGAAACTCTATCATTGTCCTCTTCATCATTAGATTCGGATGTAAGTGCTATACTAGTTAAAAATGTCTCTAAATCTTTATTTTCATAAGTGTCATCACTACTACTTTCAAACTCTAGTGCTATAGATATAAATTCTCTTAAATTATCAATTCTATCTTGAGCTTCTTCACCTTTACCAGTTAAATCTTTTTCATTTTTATTTTTTATATCTACAAGTTCATCCATATATCCTGTAGTATCTAAAACTTTTTCTATTAACTTACTAACAGGATAGACTTCTTTTATAGTTCTAAGTGTACCTATAATATCAACAAATCCACTTATACTTGCTCTAGCTTTTGTAGATATATCAGAGTTTGTTTCTATATCAATTAAAACTGAATATATACTCTCTTGTTTCAGATTGGCTCTATCTTCAATTTTTTCTATAGTTCTAAGCCCTATACCTCTTCTAGGAACGTTTATAATTCTTTTTATAGATATGTCATCCTGTGGATTTTGAATAACTCTTAAATACGCTACTAAGTCCTTTATTTCTTTTCTCTCATAAAACTTTGTACCACCATATATATTATATGGTATTTGACTTCTGTTTAAAGCGTCTTCTACAGGTCTTGCTTGTGCATTTGCTCTATAAAGTACTGCAAAATCTTTGTATGGTCTATTCTCTTTTCTAGCTATTTGTGCAATTGAGTCAGCTATAAAATCAGCTTCTTCTATTTCACTACCAGTTAGTTGTATCTTTATAAGTTCTCCTTCTTTCTTTTCACTCCAAAGTTTCTTTCTTTTTCTTTCTATGTTATTTGATATAACTTTGTTAGCTGCATCTAATATTACTTGTGTTGATCTATAATTTTGTTCTAGTTTCACAACATGTACATTATCATAATCTTTCTCAAATTCAAGTATATTTCTTATATCTGCGCCTCTCCATCCATAAATACTTTGGTCATCATCTCCAACAACACAGATATTTTGATGTTCTCTAGCTAATAATTTTATTAGCTCATATTGAGCTTTACTCGTATCCTGATACTCATCTACCATTATGTATCTAAATCTACTTCTGTAATAAGCTAATACTTCATCATTAGCCTTAAAAAGTTCTACAGTTTTAAGTATTAAATCGTCAAAATCAAGTGCACTATTTCTCTTTAAACGGTCTTGATATAATGCATAAATATCTGCAATTTTAACCATTCTATTATCCGACATATTCATATCTTTAAACTGCTTTGGCGTATAAAGCTTATCTTTTGCTCCTGAAATAGCACTTATAACGGCCTTTGGTTCAAATACTTTATCACTTAAATTTAATTCTTTAAGGCAATCTTTGACTAAGGTTACTTGGTCTGCAGCATCATAAATTACAAAACTTCTATTGTAACCAATTTTATTTATATCTTTTCTAAGTATACGAACACAACAAGAATGGAATGTACTTATCCACATTTCCTTAGTTTCCGAACCTATATTTTGTTCGACTCTTTCTCTCATTTCATTTGCAGCTTTATTTGTAAATGTTATAGCTAATATACTAGGTGCTTGTACACCTTTATCTTCCATAAGGTATGCTATTCTTGTTGTTAGTACCTTAGTTTTACCTGAGCCAGCACCAGCTAATATAAGTACTGGACCCTCAGTTTTTTCTACTGCTTCTCTTTGAGCAGGATTTAATGTATCTAAATTCATATTTCTCCTCCTGTTAACAGCCATAAATATATTTTAATCTAAAATATGAATTACTTCAAATTATAATTATGTATTATATTAATAGATTATTGTCAAATTTTAACAATTAGATAACACTTACTTATAAAATTTATTTTTATATCTATAAAAAAAATAACCTTATGATTTGGGGAATCATAAGGCACCTTTAAGGGGTCTAGGTTAAGGGTTATTATATATAAATCTATTTTTTTAAAATAGGTTTAGGGCTTAATTATTTATTTGTACTAAGTCTCTTTCTTTCCAGTACTTATACAAATCTTCTTCTTTCTTAAATAAAGGTAAATTCATATTTTTATGTACCTTTACTAACCATGGAGATTCTAATCCAGCTTGTATAATATTGTTCTCATTTACAAATACACTTTCTGCATTTCCTTCATCAATTAAAATCCCCTTATCCAGTACATATATATAATCGCATATTTCATACATTAAATTCATATCATGACTGGATATTACTATTTTTATATTATTTTTATCTAATCCCTTTATTATATCTACAATAGACCTAGTACTTACTGGGTCTAATCCAGCTGTAGGTTCATCAAGCAATATAATTTCATTTTCCATTGCTATAACTGATGCAATTGCTACTCTTTTTTTCTGACCATAACTTAAGAAGTGTACTGGTCTATCTATAAAATCTATTCCATTAACAGCTATCAAAGCTTTGTTTATTCTCTCTTTAATAATTTTTTCATCCATCCCAATATTTCTCATCGCAAATGCTATATCATCATATACTTTTGAGTAAAATATTTGTTTTTCTGGGTCTTGAAAAACAATCCCTACATTCTTTCTAAGATTATACAAACTCTTCTTATCATACTTTAACTTTTCTTCTTTGAAAAGTATTTCTCCAGATGTAGGCTTTAATATTCCCATTAAATTCATAAATAAAGTTGACTTTCCTGAACCATTTGAGCCTATTATACCTATAACATTTCCCTTTGAGAAATCCATATTAATGTTCAATAATGCACTAGCATTTTTTTCATATTGATATGTTAAATTATTTATTTTAAACATCATTATCCCCTACTATGTGAAATTTACCATCATACAATTTTATGTCTAATGATATACACATATCATCATACCTTGTCATAAGCCTTTTGTACAGCATACTTCCAAGAATCCCTAAAGATTTATATGAAGTTTTTAAATTTATGTACCCAAATCTTAGTTCTTGTGATTTATATATCTCTGAAAATTCTTCTAAAAATATAAATATAAATCTATATATTAACATTGATAATTCAACAAAGGTGTCTGGTAAATGCAATTTTTTGAAGAAAAATATTAACTGATTAAAAGGTGTTGTAAGTATACAAAAATACACACAAGTTAAACAAGACATAGCTCTAAATAACACATGAATAGACATGTCAATAGATGCCTTTGATATTCCTATATAAAAACTAAAAAATTGAAAACTATATAGTAAATCTACTTTATTAAAAGATATATTTACAAGAGTTATACCTATACTAAGAAATAAAAAATACATTGGTATTTGAAGTAATTTCAAATAATTTTTTAAATCTATCCCTGCTACACAAACAACTAAAATACTCATTAAAATCATAATTCCACTTAAGATAAATACATTTTTTATTACCATAGAAGCAATTAGAAAAATTGCTCCTATGGCTACTTTTTTATTTGGATTTACTTTACTCAATCTATTTGTATATGCATATTTATCAATTATAAGCATAATTAACTTCTCTTTCCTTTTTGAATACCTAATATGTATCCTATTACACCTGCACCTAAAGCTGCTTGTGCAGAGAATAATAAACTCTCTATTTCTCCACTTGGTGGCTCATATGGGCTACTAAACCAAGGCTCATAATTTGGATTTATCTTAGTAATTTCACTTTCAGCTTGACCATCTGCTCCTCCATATTCAGCACCTGAATTTACAAGTAATGGGAATATAATAAGAGCTACTACTAATAAAAGTAATAATATGTTAGTTTTTGTTTTTGTTTTAGCACTCATTAGCTTTAACTCCTTTATCATTATTTTCTAGTATGCTTTTTTCTCCATTTTCTGTAATTAAATTATATACAATTACAGTAAGGATACCTTCTGCTATTGCTATTGGTATTTGAGTCATAAAGAAAATTCCTAAGAATTTAATTGCTGAAGCCATCACTCCACCAGATGGGTCTGGAAAAGCCAGTGCTAATTGTATTGAAGTTATTGTATATGTGGCTAAGTCTCCTATTGCTGCTGCAAGAAATACTGGTATAGCATTATTTCCATCTTTTTTCTTTAATGCTTTAAATATTAAAAATGATATAATTGGACCTATTATAGCCATTGAAAAAGCATTAGCTCCTAAAGTAGTTATTCCACCATGTGCTAGTAATAATGCTTGGAATATTAAAACTATAGTTCCAAGAACAAACATTACACTTGGTCCAAACATTATTGCTCCAAGACCTACTCCAGTAGGATGTGAACAACTTCCTGTTACTGAAGGTATTTTTAATGCTGATAATACAAAGACAAATGCTCCACATAGAGCTAATAAAACTTTCTTCTTAGGGTCTTGCTTTACTATTTTACCTATTGATTTTAATCCCACTAAGAAAAATGGTATAAATATAACTCCCCATGCTATAGACCATTTTACTGGTAAGTAACCTTCCATTATATGCATTGCATTTGATGTAACTGGAGTTAAAATTATTAACATAAGTGCAGCTATAACCCCTAATTTGATATTTTGTTTCATTTGAGTATCCCCTCTCTCCCTTTCTAATAATTAAAATATGAATAATACATGTATCCTTCATTATAGCAAAATAAAAAAGCCTAACTCGATGGCTAGGCTTCTAATTTTCGACAATCTAAATACAAACACATAAAATAAACATATCTGTATAATTATTATAAGAAACTTTCTCCATCCCCGAAGAAATCACTTTAATATTTTAGGCAGGTCTCCTGACTTAGCTTCATCCTACTCCTCTTCCTTCCCATGAAATATAAAAACATATTATCATAGTGGCTAACAAAAGTTTCGTCTGCATCACAGTAGCGGGGGCTGTAAAGGAATTTAACCTTCTTCCCTATTAATCTTGCTTAAAGAACCTATAATATTATATATTTAATTTTTAATATTACTTTATTTTTAATTCATTTTCTATATAAATCATTGTATACCTTTTCTGTGAAAATTTCTACATTTTTTACAAATTTTATTCATTTTTATATTTTTATGTATATAAATTCTTTTTTATAAATCTATTAATTCCTAATTATTTTCTTTAAATACATTGAAACTACATCAGAAAATCTAGTTATATCTCTTGAATATATAAAATCATTTCCATAGATTAATCTTTCAGCTTCAAGTTCTGATTCTTTGCCTGTAAATACTCCTAATACTAATATATCTTGTTTCCTAGCTTTTCTTACTTCATTAGCTGTGTCTCTTAAACCAACAACACCTCTATAAGCTTTTTCACCTCTTAAAGTTCTCTCACTGTTTTTTCCTATCTTTACATCATTTGGTCTTCCATCACTAAGGACTATCAAAATTTTATTTTCTTCATCTCTATTTATCAAACCACTACATATAGATTTTATAGCTAAACCATCTCTATTGTTACCAGCGCAGAAGTATTCAAAGATGTTTTCACTATTTTTAATACTGTCATCATAATCCTTAAATCTTTTTAATATCGTATAATCTAAGAAACTAGAAAAACCCATAACTCTATTTGGTATTCCAACTTCTGTCAAAGCATTTGCAATTATGTAAGCTTGAATTGCTACATTTCCTTGGTTTCTACTTTGAGAACCACTTGCATCCAACAATATATCAATAACATATTTTCCTTTTTCATTTTCTATATCTTTATAAAATATTTTATTATTATTACTCCTTCCAACTCTCCAGGCTCTATTTGCTAATATAGTACCACAATCAGAATATACTCTATTTTTAGCATTTTCTTCTACTAAAATCCTAGAAAGGCTTTCTTTTAATCGCTTTATTTGTTGTCTATACATCCTAGCATGTTCTCTAAATTTGCCTAAATTATTTTCTTTTTGTCTTGTCACATATTTTAGCTGAAAAACATTATTACATTCACTTCTAAGAACACCATCTGTGAAGTGAATTCTACATCCTTCATGTACGTTTCTACAATTTTGTGTTTCAAGCTTTTTAATTTCACCCTTACTTAAATAAGTTTTCCCATAGTAATGTTCTATTTTAGTGTATATTTTATTTACAGTCTCTTCATCAACATATATAACTCTATCTGCTGAATTGTTAGCTTGAGAATTGTCAAAGTCTCCTACTCCCTCTATAAGCATTGATGAGGAGATTGAATCTATATCACTTTCAACGATATTTTCATCTTCATCGCTATATAGTTCTTCATACATAAAATCAGCAAACGTATCAAAGTTTACTTCAACATTTTTTACATTGTTTTCATCATATGTAGAATTATTTTCTTCACTATTCAATATATATTCAAAATAAGTTAAATATATAACATCTAATGCCTTTAAAATCTCCATAATATCCTGATTTGTATCTATAAGCCTTATATCATTTACTATTCTTTTAGTTATACTATCTAATGCTGGATGTTTATCCATGCTATAAAGTACAAATGCATATTTAATCTTGTCCATCATATTGTTATTGTATATCTTGGTAAAACGTGAAACAATATCTTTATATGCTCTTTTTCTAATATCTTCTATTCCAGGTCTATCTTTAATAGCTTTTTCTTCAACAATTGTATTTAGTATAACTTGAATTAGACCTAATATAACATCCTTATCATATCCTTTTCGTATTCTATTTGTGAGGTATTTTTTAACTATATCCCAGTCTACATATTTTCTTCTAGCTCCTGCAATTATTGCAAAGTATAGACCTATTTCCTTTGAAGAATAATCTTTTTCTGATATATCTATACTTTCGTTATAATCACCAGCTATTGTCCAAGATAAGTTATTTGCTCTATTTTCAAATTCATAATCATCATATATCCATTTCATAATCTCACCTATATTAAATATGACTTATTGGAAATATATCTGCACTCTCCCATTTATTAGGTATTCTTGTTTTAATTACATCTCCAACCATTTCTTTTTCATATATATCAAAAGTCTTTCCTGTAAGCCCCATATTAATTGCAAGAGTTGGCTTTAATCCTCTTCTTATAGTTTTAAGAGATGCCATAAGACCTCTTAAATCAATAGCTTTACTAGATATTTCACCATTTTGAGATTTTAATTGTAAATCTAAAAATATCCCTGCAAATTGTGCTAATTTTTCTTCATCAGCATCTGAAAATTCATTTTTCAAAATCATCATTAACTTCTCCTCTTCTACAGGAGGAATATCTATTACCATAAACCTAGAAACTAGAGCTTCATTAAGTTCCTTTGTTCCCGCATACTCATAATTCATAGTTCCAATAAATCTTGTTGCTGGGTGCAGATTAACTCTCTCATAACCTGGTACATCAATCACTCGACGATAATCTAAGGCTGAATGAACTACAACTATGGCATCATTTTTTGCCATATTAATTTCATCAAATATTCCAAATCCTCCATTAACAGCACACTCATAAACTGAACCCCTTCTAAGTTTAACTTCATTATCTATAAATGTATCTGTACCTATAAGTGTTGAACTATCTGTATTTATATGAAACGAGGTATTCCATTGGGGTCTATTAAATATCTCGCCTAAATTATCAGCAAGTAAATTTTTCCCTGTTGCCTTTGGCCCTGACAATAAAATATTTTCTTCTTCTAAAATAGCTGTTATACACATAGATAATATATCTTTACCATAAAAATAAGTTTTAGATTTTGTTACTCTGTATTCTAAATCTTTTTCTAAGCCATAATAATTTCTGAAATGCAATACATCTTCAATAAGTTTCTCATCTACCCCTTGTATCCTTAAGTTATCTATTATATCCATATCCTTACCCCTTTTATATAAAATAGTATTTGTTTTATTTCTTAACACCATTTTAGCACAAAAGGATATAGCCTAAAATTAATTTTATAAATTAATAACAGCCCTTTCTGTATTCTACAAAAAGGGCTGTCCATATATATTTTTATAATCTTATTCTATTGTGTTTTTTATGTATATGTGACTTAATAGCAAAACCAACAATAATTATAGCTATTGGTATAATTAGAACCATAAATTTATAATCATTATAATGTGACATTATTTTTACCCAACTCTCTGAAAAAATATACCCAATACTAATTAACGAAGTATTCCATATGGTGATACCCACAATAGAGGATACAATAAAAGTTATAATATTCTGACCTGCAATACCTGCTATAAAAGATATGTATGTTCTACATAGAGGAATTAATCTACATACACAAACAGAAATAGAAGAGTATTTGTTAAAATAATCTTGTGATGTAAAAATTCCCTTTTTTGCCTTTGGACATATCTCTACTATCTTATTTATGATAGATTTTCCTCCCCAATTACCTATTGTATAACAAAATATCGAACCAAGTATCCCTGCAACTATACTTAAAATTAAAATAGTTAGAAAACCAAAATGATTTCTTGCTGCAATAGCACCACAAAGTGGCAAAACTACTTCACTAGGTAATGGAAAACAAGCATACTCAATCATAATTAATACAAATACAGATATTAATCCATATTGTAAAATAAAACTATTGATTACAGACACCCACTTATCTATCTCCTTTCTTATTTAAAAGTACATACCTATAAAACCTCACATCCTACATTATAAAAATTAATTTATAAAAAACTCTTTAAAATATTATATGTGTTTATATAAAGCATTTATAACAGACTTATGTTTTTTTAATAAGAAATTTGAAAATAAGAAACTTGACAACAAAAAATAAAAAAAATTACGTGGCTACGTCCTACTCTCCCAGGCAGTTTCCCACCAAGTACCATCAGCGCTAGAGAGCTTAACTTCTGTGTTCGGAATGGGAACAGGTGTATCCTCTCTGCTATTGTA
>NZ_JACVWA010000018.1:0-714 GCF_020658275.1 Clostridioides sp. ES-S-0190-01
GCGGTGTCTTAACCTCTTGACCAACGAGCCATTTTAATGGTTGCGGAGGCAGGACTCGAACCTACGACCTTCGGGTTATGAGCCCGACGAGCTGCCAACTGCTCCACTCCGCGATATTGTTTTATAAGTGCCGAAGACCGGAATCGAACCGGTACGAGAGGTAAGTCCCGCAGGATTTTAAGTCCTGTGCGTCTGCCAGTTCCGCCACTTCGGCTTTTTTTGGCTCCAAGGGTGGGGCTCGAACCCACAGCCTACCGGTTAACAGCCGGTTGCTCCACCGTTGAGCTACCTTGGAATATTCACGTGGCTATGTCCTACTCTCCCAGGCAGTTTCCCACCAAGTACCATCAGCGCTAAAGAGCTTAACTTCTGTGTTCGGAATGGGAACAGGTGTATCCTCTTTGCTATTATAACCACATATTGCCTATTTATAAGACAAGTATTATATTAACATCTTTATTTTTAAATGTCAATACTTTTAAAGTACTAAATAATAATAGTTTTTTATTAAATATCTTCTATTAATTGAAGTTAGTACTTTACATAGAGTTAACACTCTAAAAACTACATATATATTTTAATCAATGAACATCAAATAATATTGGTCAAGTCCTCGACCTATTAGTATCGATAAGCTAAATACATTGCTGCACTTACACCTTCGACCTATCAACCAGATAGTCTTTCTGGGGTCTTACCCTTGCGGTGGGAAAT
>NZ_JACVWA010000019.1:0-9441 GCF_020658275.1 Clostridioides sp. ES-S-0190-01
ATCAAACTCTCAAATAAAAGTTTATCAGGCTCAGATACTATTGTTATCTAAATATCTGGCTTTATGGTTTGTTTCTTGTTTTTATAAATTAACCTACTGTTTAATTTTCAAAGTTCATTTTTCATGTCTGCCCTTTTCTTAAGGACAAGTAATACTATATCAGCTTTATTTATCTAAGTCAATATAATTTTTTATTTTTTTTAAGATTTTTAATTTTTCTATGTTTTATCAGCTTAACTCTCAGAAATTAATAATAAACAAAAGTCCCTATTTCATAGGACTAATATATATTTTATGCCCAATTTTCCTTTTTATTCTATATTTAAATTTTTTATTTGTAGCAATACACATTTTTTTAAAATTAATTTACATTTCTTTCACTTGTAATTTTTGTAATCTTGTATTAGATTATTATTAAAAAATGATTTATCAATAATTTGATTGAGAACGACATTTTTACACATCAAAATATTATATAAATACTATGCTACATTTTAGGAGGATTTTATTATGAGCAAGAAAGTATTAATCATGTCTGCTTCTACAGGTGGTGGACATAATAGAGCGGCTCTAGCTATTAAAGAAGAACTTACATCCAAAACAATTGATGGAGAGCCAGTTGAGTGCGAAATAATAGATAGTTTGAAATTAGTCAATAACATAATGGATAAAATAATTTCAAGAGGATATGAAAAATCCGCCATATATACACCCAAAGCATATGGAAGTGTATATAGATTATCTGAAACAAACCTTTTATCGAAAAATGAATTTAAAGATAATCTAATCATTACATTTATGGCAAAAAAATTTAAAAAACTCATTAAAAACACTAAGCCAGATTTAATTATAGGTACACATCCTTTTCCAATGATTGCTCTAAGTACATTGAAAAAAAATTTTAACTTACATAATAATGAAATAAATGCTTCTACTGATCATTTTTATAAGCATCATACAAGTACTATTAATGTTCCTCCACTTATTTCTGTACTAACTGATTATACTACTCATTCCACATGGATACAAAATGAGATTGACTACTATATTGTTGGTCATGAGTATGTAAAGGAATTATTAGTATTTGATGGAGTCGAGCCTAGCAAAATTAGAACATTTGGAATCCCTGTTGAAAAATCATTCCACTCTCATAGAGATAAAAAAATTGTTCTTTCTGAACTAAATTTATCTCCTGATAAATTAACTGTTTTACTTATGGGTGGCAGTTTTGGAGCTGGGAATATAAAAGAAACTCTTGATGAGTTATTAGATACAGATAGAGATTTTCAGATACTTGTAATAACTGGTAGAAATGAAAGTTTAAAAGAGAAAATTGAAAAAAAACTTGTATCTCGTTATCATGACAAAAATGTATGTGTACTTGGATACACTAATAAAATGAATGATATTTTAGCTTCTATCGATGTTTTAGTCAGTAAGCCTGGTGGACTTACTACAACTGAAGCACTATTAAAAGATGTACCCATGATAGTTCCATATTATATCCCTGGACAAGAAGAAGAAAATCTTGATTTCTTATCCAATTGTGGTGCAGCACTTAGAACTACAAAGAAATATAATTTATCAATATTATTAAAAGTTTTAATAGATGACTCTAGTAGGCTAGAAATGTTAAAGAAAAATATAAAATCTATAAGAAAGTCAAATTCAGCCCAAAACATAGCTAATTTAGTATTAAGTATAATTTCTGATTAATAAAATAAATAAAATCCCTATAGTATACCTATTAGGGATTTTTTATCTTCTAATTATTTAATTGCTAGATTGGTTCATAAAAATCTTCTTCATAATCATACTGATAGTTTTTATAGTTATTTCTGAATTCAGTATTTTTATTTTTTGGAGTTTTCTTAGTTTTTTTCTTGTTAGAAAAACTTATCTCCTCAAAATCATCATATTTAGGCTTGTCTTTTGATTTCATTTTTTTAATTCTTTTTTCTTTCATTGCATTATGTTCTTCTAAGTTCATAATTGGTTTCATGTTGCACCCCTATCAAAATTTTTAAATGATTTATACAACAAATTATACAATACAGAAGAGATTTATTCAATAAATCTAAATCAAAATTAATCTGAATTTAACTCCAAAAAATTACAAAAATCGAGGTAGTAACCTCGATTTTTATATTTCTCTTCTGCCTTCCAATGCTTTCGATATTGTAACTTCATCTGCATATTCTAAATCGCCTCCAACAGGAAGACCATGAGCTATCCTAGTAACTTTGATTCCCATTGGCTTTACTAATCTTGCAATATACATAGCTGTAGCTTCTCCTTCAATAGTAGGATTTGTAGCCATTATTATTTCTCTTACATCTTGATTACCAAGCCTTTGTATAAGCTCTTTTATTTTTAGCATATCTGGTCCAATACCATCCATTGGAGAAATAACCCCATTTAATACATGATATTGCCCTTTAAACTCTCTTATTCTCTCCATAGCTGCAACATCTCTCGGATCTTCTACCACACATATAGTACTAGAATCCCTATTCTTATTTGAACACATACTACATGGGTCTGTATCTGTTATATTGCAACAAATTGAACAATACTTTATCTCTCTTTTTGCGTCTATAATTGCCTTAGATAAAGCCTCCACATCATTAGTATTCATATTAATAATATGAAAAGCCAACCTTTGAGCAGTCTTTCTTCCAACTCCTGGAAGCTTTGAAAATTCTTCTATTAGTCTCGTTATCGGACCTGTATAAACTTGCATAAATATCACCTACTAGAATAACCCTGGTATATTCATACCTCCAGTTACCTTACTCATTTGATTTGCTTGTATATCATCAATATTTCTCAATGCTTGATTTACTGCACTTAAAACTAAATCCTGTAACATTTCTATATCGTCTGGATCAACAACTTCTGGTTTAATAGTTATATCTAAAACTTCTTTTTTACCATTAACTTTTACAGTAACTGCTCCTCCACCAACTGAAGCTTCTACTTCTTTATTTTCTAACTCTTGTTGAGCTTTTTGCATGTTTTCTTGCATCTTTTGAGCCTGTTTTAATAAATTATTCATATTTCCACCACCAGGCATCATTCCGCCTCCAAAACCTTTTTTAGCCATAAACACTATTCCTCCTAAACTTATTTTCATTTTATTATTATATCATAATAGTATTTTATTATTTACTTTCATTTTCATCAATACTATCTTTTATTTCTAGTATCTCTTCGTTTACTATGTTCTTTAGTATCTCTTCACCAATGTCTTTTTTTTCTTTAACTTCAAGATTTATATCTTTGACTTCTGATGACAATACTATTTTTACACTAAAGCTTCTATTTAAAACTTCTCTTATAGTCTTCTCTAGATAATTTATTGTATCTGGGGAGCTTAATCTAGTTTTTGCAAAATCAAATTTATCATCAAATATTACATATAACATGTTAGAATATACATTAAAACTTTTTACCTCACTTAAAAGAGCGTATATTGGCATTTTTTTATCTTTTTTAATTTGTTTAAGTATATTTTTCCATGATGATTCTATAAGTAGAACATCTTCATTTTTTACCTCTTCATAAACTATACTTTCTTTTTTTGAATCTATTTCTCTATTATCCTCATATTCCTTTTCTTTACCACTATCATTATTTGTAATTTTAAAGCTACCCATTTCAATCATTTTTTCCAAATTCTCAACCCTTTTAATAAGAGCTTCTTTACTTTCATCAAACATTGGCTGAGCAATCTTCATTATAGTTATTTCTACTAAGACTCTTGGATTTGAAGATGATTTTATATCATCTTGAGTTGTTGACAGTATATTTAAAATTCTTATTAAATCATTCATATCTATGTCCTCAGATTGAGATTTAAGTTGCTCTATAGTTTCTTCTGGTAATGAGATTATTTCATCTAATTCTGATGATACTTTGCAAACCATTAAATTTCTAAAATGGTCTATTAAATCATTTATAAGGTTTCTTATATCTTTACCCCATAAAACAAATTCATTTAATATTTCAAGAGATTTTTTAGTATCCTGTGCTACAATACATTGAGACAACTCAAATAATTGTTCTATATTCACGCTTCCCATCAACTCAACAACATCTTTATAGTCTACTGTATTTTCTCCAAATGATATACACTGGTCTAATATGCTAAGAGCATCTCTAAGTGCTCCTTGAGAGTTTCTAGATATCAGATTAAGAGCTTTTTCATCTATGTCAATTCCTTCATCTTTACAAATTTTTTTCATCCTAAGAGTCATATCTTTAACAGTAACTCTTTTAAAATCGTATCTTTGACAACGTGATAAAATAGTTGCAGGTATCTTATGAGGTTCCGTAGTAGCCAATATAAAGATTACATATGAGGGAGGTTCTTCTAATGTCTTTAACAATGCATTAAAAGCTCCTTGAGACAACATATGAACCTCATCTATTATATATACTTTATATTTAGCATTAGCTGGAGAATATTTTACACTTTCTCTAAGCTCTCTTATATCATCTACACTATTATTTGATGCTGCATCTATTTCTACAACATCCATTGTATTATCTTTTAATATTGATTCACATATTTCACACTCATTACAAGGTTCTTCATTCAATTTATTTAAACAATTTACCGCTCTTGAAAAAATTTTTGCAGTAGATGTCTTTCCAGTACCTCTTGTACCACAAAACAAATAGGCATGTCCTATATTATCATTGTATATTTGATTTTTTAAAGTCTTAATAATATGTTCTTGACCAACAACATCATCAAATCTTTGTGGCCTATATGCTCTATATAATGCTTTATGCATCTTTTTACCTCTCTTTAGTAAAATTAATAAAAAAATCCCTCATTATCTAAGGGATTAGTCTTTTATATATTAAATGCTGTACACCATCTATCGACTTAATTCCATAGGCGTTACCAAAACAGTTAGCTCAACTTAGGCACCCCCGCGGCACACAAAAGTGATCACTTACCGCTGCTTCCTTCCGGATCTGACGGGGTTCATGAGCTTTCATTGCGCAGGACCTAAGCATCAACACCACTTATTCAGGGCGGCCCTACAAAAAATAAGCCTTTAGATGGAATTCAATCCTGCTATAGCGGATTGCAGGTTACAGGGCACCGCTACCTCCCCATCTAGTACAGCAAAATTACAACCATATTTAATTACTTTTATTTATTGTTTCTGGCGGAGAGAGTGGGATTTGAACCCACGATACAGTTTTACCCATATACTCGCTTTCCAGGCGAGCGCCTTCGACCACTCGACCACCTCTCCTTAATCTCTTTTTCTTAATGCCTTAAAAAATTCTTGCAATATGATCGAGCATTCTTCTTGCAAAACATCAAAAGCCACTTTTACATTATTATTATCAAAATAATCTAATTTAAACTCATGCTGTTTCTCTATATATGAATTTTTTATATGTCTTGTCCCTATTATAAGCTTTTTTATTCTAGAATTAACTATTGCACCACTACACATTATACAAGGCTCTAGTGTAACATACAAATCACAATCTGTCAATCTCCATCCACCTAATTTTTCTGATGCTTGCTTTATCGCTAAAATTTCTGCATGAGCTGTAGAATCTTTCAATGTTTCTGTAAGGTTATGAGCCCTTGCTATTATCTGATTATCTTTAACTATAACAGCACCTATTGGTGTTTCTCTCTTATTATATGCTTTATATGCTTCTTTTAATGCTTCTTTCATATAAAATGAACTTTCCATAATTCCTCCCAAAACTTATAACAAACTTATCTTATCATAATTCATTTTATAATTCAACTTAATTTTATTTTGTTTATTTAATATATTGCTATACATAGCTACATTTAATTTAAATTAACCTAAAAAAATTTTTTCAACGTCTAATTAAATGTTGATTTATGAAAATATTTAGCTTTTTATGATGAATATTCTATTATATATATTAACATAAAAAAGTTATGAAATTATTAAATCTCATAACTTTTTCTAATTTACTATTTACTTACAGTATATTTTTAATCTTAAAATATATTATCACTTATATAATATTAATACATAATTATTTTATAACATCAACACCCATATAAGGTCTTAATTCTTCTGGAACCACTACAGAACCATCTGCTTGTTGATAATTTTCTAATATAGCAGCTAAACATCTTCCTATAGCCAATCCAGAACCATTTAATGTATGAACATATTCTGCTTTTGATTTTTTATCCCTTTTAAATCTTATTCCCGCTCTTCTTGCTTGGAAATCTTCAAAGTTTGAACAAGAAGATATTTCTACATATCTATTATAACTTGGCATCCAAACTTCTAAATCATATTTAAAAGCAGCTGTAAATCCTAAGTCTCCTGTACATATTCTTACAACTCTATATGGAAGACCCAACATTTGTAACATAGTTTCAGCATCATGAGTTAATGATTCTAATTCCTTATAAGAATCCTCTGGTTTAACAAATTTAACTAATTCAACTTTATTGAATTGATGCTGTCTAACTAAACCTCTTGTGTCTCTTCCTGCTGAACCAGCTTCAGATCTAAAGCAAGGAGTATATGCACAATATTTTATTGGAAGTTCTGCAACATCTAATATCTCATTAGCATGTATATTTGTCACAGGTACTTCAGCTGTTGGTATTAAGAAATACTCTAGCCCTTCTATTTTAAACATATCTTCCTCAAATTTAGGAAGTTGACCAGTGCCTATAAAACTATTTCTATTAGCCATAAATGGAGGTAAAACTTCTGTATATCCATGTTTAGCTGTATGAGTATTTAAGAAGAAATTCATTAAAGATCTTTCTAATCTAGCACCTAATCCTCTATATAAAGTAAATCTTGAACCAGTTATTTTTCCAGCTGTTTCAAAGTCTAATATCCCTAAACCAGTTCCTATATCCCAGTGAGCTTTATGTTCAAAATCAAATTTTGTAGGTTCTCCCCAAGTTCTTACTTGAACATTATCTTCATCTGTTTCACCTTGTGGCACATCTGGATGAGGTACATTTGGAATTCTCATCAATGCATATTCTATTTTTCCTTCAACTTCTTTTACTTTCTCATCAATACCTTTTATCTTGTCTGATAATTCTTTTAATCTTGCTTTTTCCTCTTCTACATCTTTTCCTTCTTTTATTAATTGTGGTATCTTTTTAGAGTTTACATTTAATTCATTTTTCATAACTTCAACTTCTTGAAGTATCTCTCTTCTTTTATTATCTAATTCCACTACAGCATCAAGGTCGAATTCTTTTTCGCCTCTTATTTCCATAGCTTTTTTAATATCATCTAAATTTTCTCTTATTCTTTTAATATCTAACATATTAATTCCTCCTAATAATTTTTATAATATAAATTAATAATTCCAATTTAAATTAAAACATTTTTAACTGCAAATTCTTAGTTTAAACAAATTTTGAAAATAAAAAAAGACCTCCGTTTACCCTATAAAAGGGACGAAAATCTTTTATCCGCGTTGCCACCCTAATTGATTATACCCATATGTACAATCCTCTCAGACCTGTAACGTAGGTAAACGTCTAGCTTTAACTAGAAGCTCTAGAGTAGATTCAAAAACCATTGTAATGAGTTCTCACCATCCACTCATTCTCTGAATACAACCTGTTTTTTACTATTTTCTTTCAATGCTTTTAACTAATTGTTTTATTTGATAATCATTATATTATATATATTAACATCTTTCAATACTATTATTCAATTTTTTTTAGAATTTTCTTTAATTTGTTATCTTGAATTTGATTTTTTTGTTTAATTAAAATATTATCTTTTATCTAAAGAATTTAAATTACTTGTGTTATTAAACAATAATGAAGCAGGAATAAATGGAACTTCTATTTTATTTTCATCAAATTTCTTTTTAACTTTTTCCATTATATCAAAGTATACATCCCAGTAATCATCAGTTTTAACCCAAGGCCTAGCAACTATTTGCATAGTATTATTACCTATAGAGTTTAACCCTATGATTGGCTTTGGATCATCTAGTATCCTTTTTTCATTTGTAAAAATTTCATTTAATATAGATTTAACCATATCTATATCGCTGTCATAAGAAATATTATACGAAAAATCTATTCTTCTTTTATTTTGATGTGTGTAATTAATTATATTATTACTTGTCAATTGAAAATTTGGTATTATTATAGTTTTATTATCTGGAGTTTTAAGAACAGTGCTAAATATTTGTATATCAGAAACTGTACCTTCCACACCTGACCCTTGAATATAATCACCTATATTGAATGGCTTAAAAAACAAAATAATCATGCCTGAACCTAGGTTTGATAATATTTCTTTAAATGCTAATCCTATACTAAATCCAGCTGCTCCTAAGACCGCTACAACTGATGTAGTTTGTATTCCTATAATACCTAAACTTATCAGTGATATGATGGATAGCATTGATATATATATACCATATACAATAAAATTATTTACACCTTTACTCATTCCATATTTAATTAGAAATTTAGAAACCATCTTTCTTACTATCTTAGCTATATAAATACCTATTATAAATATTGTTATTGCATATATAATATTTGGTATATTATCACTGAAATTATTAAGCATATTTTCTAAAGTTCTCTTCGTTATATTACTATTTGTTGAAGTAGTCTTAGCCAATGACAAAAAATTCATTTAACTCCTCCTTATGATAATATTCCACTGTCATCTAGTTTTTTTATTATATCTTCAATAGTTTTTTCTTTGAGTGCTTCAATTGTATGAATATGACTACATTCTGTTAAAACTGATAATTGTTTAAACTCATTTTTTTCAACTTTTATCATAAAATCATCTATATCCATTTTAGAATAAATATTAAGTTCCGCAGTTATTTGACCATATGTCGGATGATTTACAATAACATCTTTTACAATTCCACCCAAATCTACAATAATTCTTAGTTCTTCATAAATTTCTTGGGGATTTCTATGATTTTTACATTTTATTTGTCTGGAAAAATATGGTTGATTATATATTATATATCCTTGAGGTGTCGCTATTATTTCAAAACCTTTAGCTCTTATAAGCGCTATATCTTGTACTATTACTTGTCTGCTTACATTTAATAGCTCTGCTAGCACTCCACCTTTTACAGGATGCTTGGATTCCTTTAAAATATCTATTAATTTGTTTCTTCTTTCATTAGAATTCATATCATACCTTCTTTCTAAATCAAAACTTTTTGTCTATATTATATAATTCTATATTTTATCTTAGTATAAATCAATACAGAGTTTATATTCTGTTTAATTTTAGATTTTATAGCAAACAATAAAAAAAGACTACGTGGCTACGTCCTACTCTCCCAGGCAGTTTCCCACCAAGTACCATCAGCGCTAGAGAGCTTAACTTCTGTGTTCGGAATGGGAACAGGTGTATCCTCTCTGCTATTGTAACCACATAATCTTTA
>NZ_JACVWA010000020.1:0-2243 GCF_020658275.1 Clostridioides sp. ES-S-0190-01
TATCTGCATATCATAAGGATAATTTAGAAGCTAAATCTGCTAATAAAGTGTATAAGATAGGAGGCGGATTAACTTCTAAGGTAATGAATTCTATAGCATCATCATTATCTAAGCATAATACAACACCAACAGACCCAGGAACTAGTAATGGAGCAAAAACAGTTATGATTGACCCAGGTCATGGTGGCTCGGATACTGGAACAACAGGTAAACCATTAGGTGGAATTAGAGAAAAAGATTATACTTTAAATACTTCACTTGCAACAACTGAGTATTTACGTTCAAAAGGAATAAATGTAATTATGACAAGAGATACAGATAAGACTTTATCACTTGGAAATAGAACTGCCCTATCTAACTCTTTAAGACCAGATTTATTTACAAGTATACACTATAATGCATCTGATACAACTGGAAATGGAGTAGAAGTATTTTATAAACTTGCAGACAAAAATGGTGGAACTACTAAAACTGTAGCTACAAACATATTAAATAGAATTTTAGAGAAGTTTAATCTTAAAAATAGAGGTATAAAAACAAGAACACTATCAACTGACCCTACAAAGGATTACTTGTATGTTTTAAGAACTAATGATATGCCAGCTGTACTTGTAGAATGTGCATTTTTAGATAATGAGAAGGATATGAGTTTATTGAATTCATCATCAAAAGTAAAGGACATGGGTACACAAATAGGTAAAGGTATAGAAGAGTCATTAAAATAGTACATAATGAAAATACTTAAAAAACTCAGCATAAATTAATTTATGACTTTAGATTTAGTTTAAATCCATAAAATAAAAATATAATTCTGTTAGTAATAAAGACTATGTATAAGTTGTTGCAGATATAAGTGCAAATAGTGTATACATAGTCTTTTTGTGTTGAAGTTTTGGTTGCTAAGTCTCAGGTGTAATTATAGAGATGTATTTAACTTCTAGGTATTAATAGGTCGAGGACTTGAATAATATTTATATGATGTTTATTTATTAAAATATATATGTAACATTTAGAATGCAACTTTGAAAAATTAATTTTATTGACTTATAAAAATTTGATATAAAACTCTACAAAATATAATCATTATATGTTTTTATTTGTCATTTATAGATTTTTTTAGTAATAAATGATATAGTGGAAATGAGCAAATATATTTAATTATGTTTATTTTTTGTAATTGTTTATTTTTTGTAATTTAATTTTTAATAAATTTTTGCAAATTTAGATAAGCACACTTTGCTGTGTTTTAAAAAATTAAAAGATAAAAAAAGCAAGGTGAAAATCTATGTTAAGTAAGGAGATTAATATGAAAAAAAATACGAGATTAATAACAACAGGAGTTCTTTCAATGGCAATTGTTGCACCTACAATGGCATTTGCTACTGAGTCTAATGCTATGGAAAATAATGCTAACTTAAACATAAATTTGGAGAAAAAAAGTATAGTTTTAGGAAGTACATCAAAAGTAAGTATAAAATTTAAAGAAAAACCAGATGCTGATAGCATTACATTAAAATATAAATGTTATGATATGCCACTAGATACAACTCTGAACTACAATCAATCAACTGGGGTATATGAAGGAACTATAAATTATAATAAAGACCCAGAGTATCTAAATGTTTGGGAGTTACAAGGGATAACAATAAATAGCGCAACTAATCCTAAGACTTTAGACAGACAAGAATTAGAAGCTATGGGATTAAATCTAAAAGACTACAATGTAACACAGGAATGTATAATTGAAGATATAACTTCAAGAAAAGATGTAAATAAATATTTGAGAAAGACTTCTGCACCTATCACAGAACTTACAGGAAGTGATAGATATGAAACAGCTGTTAAAATAAGTAAAGAGGGATGGAAAAATGGTTCAGATAAAGTAGTTATAATAAATGGAGATGTAAGCATCGACGGTATTATATCAACTCCACTAGCAACTACATATAATGCACCAATACTTTTGGTTGAAAAAAATAATGTGTCTGATAGTGTAAAAGCAGAATTAAAGCGTCTAAATCCTAAAGATATAATTATAATTGGAGATGAGAATTCTATTTCTAAAACTACTGCTAATCAAATAAAATCAACTGTAAGTGCTAGTCAAACACGTTTAAATGGTTCTAATAGATATGAGACATCTTTATTGATAGCAAAAGAAATAGATAAAAATCATGATGTAGATAAAGTATATATAACAAATGCAAATGGTGGAGAAGTAGATGCACTTACTATTGCAGCAA